>JANNGN010000303.1:0-7742 GCA_031403895.1 Rubrivivax sp.
CTGGTTGGGGCCAGCATATCGGCGCCGGGGCCTGGGCCGGCTTGTCGGATACCCGGGCCCGGCCGCTTGCCCGTTCGGGGTTTGTCGCCGCCTCAATGAGCGAGCGTGCGTCGCCAAGTGGATGATCGTGCCGTCAGCACGCGCTGCAGCGCGGCCATCAAAGTCGATTCAGCGTGATCTTCCTGAATCGCAGTTGCCACCGTACGATCCCGCACCGGCAGGCGCCAATGCGGCGTGCACGGCCTGCAACCCGTCCCTGAAAAGAACCCACCATGAGCGACCCCACCATCCAAAGCCACCTCGGTGCCGACATCCACCCGGACAGCGATCCGCAGGAAACCGAGGAATGGCGCGCGGCGCTGCAGTCGGTGCTGGACACCGCCGGCCCCGGGCGCGTGCGCGCCATCATGGACGTGCTGTCGATGGCGGCGCGCACGCCCACCATCGGCTGGCAGCCGGTGCGCGGCACGCCTTACGTCAACACCATCGCGGTCTCGCAGCAGCCCGCCTTTCCTGGCGACCTGGCGATCGAAGAGCGGCTGGCTTCGCTGATGCGCTGGAACGCGCTGGCGATGGTGGTGCGGGCCAACCAGGCCTACGGTGAACTTGGCGGTCACATTGCCAGTTATGCCAGCGCGGCTGATCTCTTCGAAGTGGGCTTCAACCACTTCTTTCGCGGCGCGGCGGGGGACGGCGATGGGGATGATGCGCATGCAGCAGGCGCTGCGGGTGGTGACCTGGTGTTCTACCAGCCGCACTCGGCGCCCGGCGTTTATGCACGGGCCTTCCTTGAAGGGCGGCTGAGCGAGGCCGACCTGGCCCACTACCGGCAGGAACTGGGCGCCCAAGCCAGCGGCGCACAAGGTCTGAGCAGCTACCCGCACCCGTGGCTGATGCCCGAGTTCTGGCAGTTCCCCACCGGGTCGATGGGCCTCGGCCCGATCAGCTCGATCTACCACGCGCGCTTCATGCGCTACCTGCAGCACCGCGGCCTGCAGCCAACGCGCACCCGCACGCTGAATGGCGAACACGTCGCGGCACGGCATGTGTGGGGCGTGTTCGGCGACGGCGAGATGGACGAGCCCGAGAGCATGAGCGCGCTCACGCTGGCCGCGCGCGAAAAGCTCGACAACCTGATCTGGGTCGTCAACTGCAACCTGCAGCGCCTGGACGGCCCGGTGCGCGGCAACGGCCGCATCATCGACGAGCTGGAAGCGCTGTTTGCAGGCGCCGGCTGGCGCGTCATCAAGCTGGTCTGGGGCTCCGACTGGGATGGTCTGTTCGCGCGCGACACTGAAGGCGCGCTGGCGCAGGCCTTTGCGCAAACCGTGGACGGCCAGTTCCAGACCTTCGCCGCCAAGGACGGGCGCTACAACCGCGACCACTTCTTCGGCCAGAACCCGCAGCTCGCGGCGCTGGCACAAGGCCTGAGCGATGAACAGATCGACCGCCTCAAGCGTGGCGGCCATGACCTCGTGAAGATCCACGCCGCTTACCACGAGGCGCTGCGCACGCAGGGCCAGCCGACCGTGATCCTGGCCCAGACCAAGAAGGGCTACGGCATGGGCGCCGCCGGCCAGGGCCGCATGACGACGCACCAGCAAAAGAAGCTGGAGCGCGACGACCTCATCGCCTTTCGCAACCGCTTTGACCTGCCGCTGTCCGACGAACAGGCTGCGACGCTGTCGTTCTTCCGCCCCGCCGAAGACAGCGTCGAGATGCGATACCTGCACGCGCGCCGTGCTGCGCTGGGCGGCAGTTTGCCCGTGCGCCGCCCGCGCGCGCAGGCGGTGCCGGTGCCACCGTTGGCCCGCTACGGCGAATTTGCGATCCGCGCCGAGGGCAAGGAAATGAGCACCACGATGGCTTTCGTGCGCATGCTCACCAGCCTGCTGAAAGACGGGCAACTGGGGCCGCGCATCGTGCCGATCGTCGCCGACGAGGCGCGCACTTTCGGCATGGCCAACCTGTTCAAGCAGATCGGCATCTATTCCAGCAGCGGCCAGTGCTACGAGCCCGAGGACATCGGCTCGTTGATGAGCTACCGCGAAGCCACCGACGGCCAGATCCTGGAAGAAGGCATCAGCGAGGCCGGTGCACTGAGCAGCTGGACAGCGGCAGCCACCAGCTACTCGGTACACGGCCAGGCGATGCTGCCGTTCTACATCTACTACTCGATGTTCGGCTTTCAGCGCGTGGGCGACCTGATCTGGGCCGCCGCCGACCAGCGTTCACGCGGCTTCCTGCTGGGCGCCACGGCCGGGCGCACCACGCTCGGCGGCGAGGGCCTGCAGCACCAGGACGGCAGCAGCCTGCTGCAGGCCAGCACGGTGCCCAATTGCCGCGCCTACGACCCCTGCTTCGCGGGCGAGTTCGCGCTCATCCTCGACCACGGCATGCGCGCGATGCTGCAGGACCAGGAGGACGTTTTCTACTACGTCACGCTGATGAACGAAAACTACGCGCACCCGACGTTGCCCGAGGCGGTGCATGGCGACGTCATCAAGGGGCTGTACCGCTTCGCCGCGCCAAGTGGCAGCGTCGCGGCAGTGCGGCTGGTGGGGTCGGGCACGATCCTGCGCGAGGTGATTGCCGCCGCCGCGTTGCTGATGCAGGACTGGCAGATCGACGCCGAAGTCTGGAGCGCCACCAGCTTCAGCGAACTCGCCCGCGACGCGCGCGAAGTCGAGCGCTGGAACCGCCTGCATCCGCAGCTGGCTGCGCGCCAGAGCCATGTGCAGCGCTGCCTGGCCGGCGCTGCGCCGGTGGTGGCGGCAACCGACTACGTGCGCGCCTGGCCGCAACTGGTGGCCAGCTACGTGCAGGCGCCGTTCACGGCCCTGGGCACCGACGGCTTCGGGCGCAGCGACACACGCGCCGCGTTGCGCAGCTTCTTCGAGGTTGACCGCCACCACATCGTGCTGGCGGCGCTGACTGCGCTGCGCGAGCAGGGGCGGGTGGATGCTGCGGTGTGTGCAAAGGCGATCGAGCATTACCAGATCGGCAGCGAACGGCCGCCGTCCTGGACCTGCTGAGCGTGCAGTGCTGCGCCGTCCTCAAGCGTGGCGGGGCAAGGCGCAGCAGGCCTGGACCCTGGTACTTGCGGGCGCACCCACTGTCTCAGCGCATCAGCCCTGCGTGAGTGGGTGTACCGTCGAGACCTGTTCTTCCTTTTTCGCAGAGGGCTGAATGTCAACCAGTACCTTCATCAAGTTCGACGGCATCGACGGTGAATCCACCCACAAGGACCACAAGGGTGAGATCGAAGTCCTGTCCTGGGACTGGGGCCTGAGCGCCACGCCAGGCACGGCCGGTGGTGGGTCGGGCAAGGGCAAGGCGACACCCAAGGAACTGCGCGTCGTACACCGCTACGACAAGGCGTCGCCGCTGCTGGGCAAGCACGCTGCATCCGGCAGGCACATCGCGCAGGCGGTGCTGAGCGCGCGCAAGTCGGGCGAAGGCCAGAAGGACTTTTTCAAGGTGACGATGAAAGAGGTCTTCATCACCTCGGTGTCCGTCAGCGCCGCCGCGCCGGATGTCGAAGCGGTGGAAGAAGTCGCCATGAGCTACCGCGCCATTGAATTTGCCTACAGCCCGCAAAGCAGCAAGGGCAGCCTGGGCCCGCCGGTGCAGTTCAAATGGGACATCAAAACCGGCGCGGTGAGCTGAAGACCCGGGCGGCTGTGCAGCCATCGCCCCTGCCGGGCGACCAGCCGCCACAGTCCACGGCGGTGCTGCTGCAGGCGGCCGTGCAGGCGTTGCGCCAGGAAGACCTGGCGGCGGCGCAGGCCGCGCTGGCGCCGCTGCTGGCGTCCGAGCCCGAACAGATCGATGCCCTGCACTTGCAGGGCATCGTGCATCACCGCCAGGGCGACACACAGTTGGCGCTGACGCTGATGCGGCGCGCCCTGGCGCTGCAGCCCGCGCACACCGGCCTGCGCCTGAACCTGGGCAACGTGCTCTACGAAAGCGGTCAGACCCTGGCCGCCGCCGATGCCTACCGCGCGCTGATCGAGATCGAGCCCGGCTCGGCGCAGGCCTGGTCCAACCTCGGCACTGCCCTGCACAGCCTGGGCGACCTGGCACAGGCCCGCCATGCCTGGCAGCAGGCGGTGCGGCTTGACGACGGCAATGCCGAAGCCTGGTACGGCCTGTCGCGCACGCTGATCGAACTGGGCCAGGTGCACGCGGGCCTGCTCGCCAACAGCCGCGCCGTCACGCTGCAGCCCGGGCAGGTGCAGGCGCGCGAGCAGGTCATCCGCGCGCTGGTGATGCTGGGGCAGCGCGACGACGCCGCACAGCTGTACCGCGACTGGCTGGCTGAAGACCCAGACAACGCCGTGGCGCAGCATCAGCTGGCAGCCACGCTGGGCACGGACGCGCCGGTGCGTGCGTCTGACGCCTATCTGCTGGCGGTGTTTGACAGCGTGGCGCCGCAGTTCGACCGCAAGCTGGCGGCGCTGGGCTACCAGGCGCCGCAGCAGGTGGCGCAGGCGGTGGCGGCGCTGCGGCCCGCGCCAGGTGCGCTGGATGTGGCCGACCTGGGCTGTGGCACGGGGCTGTGCGGGCCCGCGCTGCGGCCGTGGGCGCGGCGGCTGGTTGGTTGCGACCTGTCGGCGGCGATGCTGGCGCAGGCCAGGCGGCGCGGCTGTTATGACCAGCTCTTCCAGGTCGAGCTTGGCTACTTTCTGCAGCACGAAGCCGGCGCCTTCGACCTGCTGGTGTCGGCCGACACGCTGTGCTACTTCGGGCCGCTGGACGCGGTGTGTGCGGCGGCGGCCGCAGCCCTGCGCAGTGGCGGTGCCTTCGTCTTCACGGTCGAAGCCTTGCAGGGCGACAGCGCCCCTTTCTGCCTGCAGACCAGCGGCCGCTATGCCCACAGCGACGCCTACCTCTCGGCCACCTTGCAGGCGGCGGGCCTGGCCACTGCGGCGTGCGGCGCCGTCAGGCTGCGGCACGAGGCGGGCTTGCCGGTGGCCGGCTGGCTGGTCACGGCACGGCGCGGTTGAGCAGCCGCAGGGCCTGCGGCTTCAGCCCCATCTGCCACTCAAGTCTGCAAGTAGGCGCCGGCCAGCTTCTGCAGGTGCGTGCGCGACGCACCGTCCAGGTGCGGCAGCAGCAGCGCCAGCGCGTGGTAGCCGCCACGGCCCATCGCGGCGGCAGCGCTTTCAGGTTCCAGCGCGCGGCGCGGGTCGCGCACGTACTCGAAGCTCAGCCAGTACGTCACCACCACCACCATCGACGTCGCGGTCGGCGCGGCCTCGGTGCCGGTGATGCACATGGCACCACCGCGCGCCAGGCCGTCGAGCAATGCGTGCATGGCCTTGGCCTTGTTCTTCAGGATGAACTGGAAGTGCGTTTCCAGCCGGCGGTTCTTGCTGAGCAGGTCGTTCAGGTCGCGGTACAGGAAGCGGTAGCTCCAGATCAGCTCGAACAGCATGTGGAAGAAGAGCCATGCGTCCTCGACGTTCTCAACGCCGTCGGCGGCTTGCAGGATCTCGCCCAGCGCGCGCTCATAACGGTCAAACAGCGCGTTGATGAGCTCGTCCTTGGCGGGGTAGTGGTAGTACAGGTTGCCCGGGCTGATGGACATCTCGGCGCTGATCAGCGTGGTGCTGACATTGGGCTCGCCGAAGCGGTTGAAGAGCGCCAGCGACACCTCGAGGATGCGCTCTGCGGTGCGGCGGGGTTTTTTGGTGGTGGCCATGGCGGGCTGATTCTGTCAGCGGCCGCGCGTGCGCGCGCTGCCTACAATCCCGCGCCTCTTGACACGCATTCCAGCCGCTCCTTTCGCCTGTCCCAATGCCCGCCATCCGCTTTGACAACATCAGCAAGGTCTATGCGGGCAGCCGTGGCAGCTTGAAGGCACTGGACAGGGTTTCGTTCCAGATCGAGCAGGGCGAATTCTTCGGCCTGCTCGGCCCCAATGGCGCCGGCAAGACGACACTGATCTCGATCCTGGCCGGGCTTGCGCGTGCCACCGAGGGCCAGGTCAGCGTGCTGGGCCACGATGTCGTCAACGACTACGCCGCCGCCCGAAAGTGCCTGGGCATCGTGCCGCAGGAACTGGTCTTCGACCCCTTCTTCAGCGTGCGCGAGACGCTGCGCATCCAAAGCGGTTACTTCGGCATCAAGCGCAACGAGGCCTGGATCGACGAGCTGCTGGCCGAGCTGGGCCTGGCCGACAAGGCCGGCGCCAACATGCGGCAACTGTCGGGCGGCATGAAGCGGCGCGTGCTGGTGGCACAGGCACTCGTGCACCGGCCGCCGGTGATCGTGCTCGACGAGCCGACTGCGGGCGTGGACGTGGAGTTGCGGCAGACGCTGTGGCAGTTTGTATCGCGCCTGAACCGCGAAGGCCACACCGTGCTGCTGACCACGCACTACCTGGAAGAAGCCGAAGCGCTGTGCGGGCGCATCGGCATGCTCAAGCAGGGGCGACTGGTGGCGCTGGACAAGACATCGGCGCTGCTGGCCGGAACCGCCAGCACGATGCTGCGCTTCAAGACCGACAGCGCGCTGCCCCCGGCCATTGCCGCACACGCACGCGTCACTGGCCGCATCGTGCAGGTCAAGGCCCATGACGCGGTAGAAGTCGAAACCCTGCTGGCCTTGCTGCGCGCCAGTGGCGTGAAGGTCGAAGACCTGGAAATCGGCCGCGCCGACCTGGAAGACGTGTTCCTGGAGATCATGCAGGGGGGCGAGAGTCTCCTGCCTGTCGCAGCGGGTGCCGCATGAAGGCCATCAGCCTGGCTGGCGCCAGCACGCTTTTTCGCAAGGAGATCCTGCGCTTCTGGAAAGTCGGGTTCCAGACCGTGGCCGCGCCCGTGCTCACGGCCGTGCTGTACCTGCTGATCTTTGGCCACGTGTTGCAAGACCACGTCGAGGCTTTTCCCGGTGTGGGCTACATCAGCTTCCTGATCCCCGGCCTGGTGATGATGAGCGTGCTGCAGAACGCCTTTGCCAACAGCAGCAGTTCGCTCATCCAGAGCAAGATCACCGGCAACCTCGTGTTCCTGCTGGTTTCGCCGTTGAGCCACTGGGCCTGGTTCGTGGCCTATGTGGGCGCGTCGATCGTGCGCGGGCTCGCGGTGGGTTTGGGCGTGCTGCTGGTGACGGTGTGGTTTGCACCGCTGCGGCTGGCTGAACCGTGGTGGGTGTTGGTCTTTGCGGTGCTTGGCGCCGGCATGCTGGGCACACTGGGCCTGGTGGCCGGGCTGTGGGCGGAAAAGTTCGATCAGCTGTCGGCGTTTTCCAACTTCTTCATCATGCCGATGACGATGTTGTCGGGCGTGTTCTATTCGGTGAAGTCGCTGCCCGCTGTGTGGCAGGCGGTGAGCCACCTGAACCCGTTCTTCTACATGATCGACGGCTTCAGGCGCGGCTTCTTCGGCATCAGCGACGCATCGCCCTGGCTCAGTCTGGCGGTGGTGGGCGGCAGCTTCATCGGGGTGTCGGCGATTGCGCTGCAACTGCTGGCCACGGGCTACAAGCTGCGCTCCTGACACAATCAGCGCCATGACTGAGCCCACACCCACCGAAGTCCGCGACTTCATCGCCGCCGGGCTTCCCTGCGAACACGTTGAGGTCGAAGGCGACGGCCGTCATTTCTTCGCCACCATCGTCTCGGCCGCCTTTGAAGGGCTGCCGCGCGTGCGCCGCCACCAGCAGGTCTATGCGGCCCTGGGCGATAGAATGCGCGAGCAAATTCATGCCCTCTCAATGAAGACGCTCACGCCCGC
>JANNGN010000304.1:0-5308 GCA_031403895.1 Rubrivivax sp.
CGCAGCACCTGCGGAATGGGTTTGGCGGCGACGAAGCCGAGCTTCTTGCTCTTGCTCATGTGGCCCGCAATCACGCCATTCAAATATTGCGCTTCGTCGATGTAGCCGAAGAAGCTGCCGGTGTTGTCCGGGTGCTTGCCCTTGGTCCACATGCCGCCGCAGTGGCTGAAGCGCACCTTCGGGTTCTTCGCTGCAACAGTCAGCATGTGCGGGTCAAAGTAGCCGAAGCTGGTGGGGAACAGCAGCGTCGCGCCGTCCTGTGAAATCATGCCCTGCATGCTCTTCTGCACGGCCTGCGTTTCGGGCACGTTCTCTTCTTCGATGACCTTCACGCCGGGCATCTTCTTCACGAGCGCCGCCGCCTCGGCCTGCGCCTGGTTGTAGCCAAAGTCGTCGCGCGGGCCGACGTACAACATGCCGACCGTGATGGGCGCTTGCGCCGGGCTTTGTGCATTCACGCTGCGCAGCGCGCCGGGCAGCGCCAGCGATGCGCCGGCCAGGCCTGAAGCTGCCAGCAGGCGGCGGCGCATCAGGTTGGCGGCGATGATTCGTTCTGCTGAATTCACGCGGTTCTCCTCGGGTTGTGTCGTGGTGGTGTGGGGACGGAAAAGGGGTCAGGGCGGGTCGATCAGGCTCACGTGCGCGGCCACCACGCACCAGCCGGGCGCCAAGCGCACCCAGGTCTGGCTCTGGCGGCCTACTCTGTTGCCACCGTCGCGCCGGAACTCGGTCATCGCGGTGGCAAAGTCGTGGCCGTAGGTGGTGATGACGGTGTTCTTCAGAGCGCGCATCAGGCCCTGCGAAGGCCGCGCAATGCGGAAGGCGCGAATGGCTTCGATGCCGATCAGGTTTTCAGCGACGCCGTAGCGCACGGTGTGTACGCTGGCCCAGAACAGTTCGTCCAGCACATCGACCTTGTTGTGTACCAGCGCGTCTTCATAGCGCGCGAAGACAGCGCTGACTTCGGCGTGGATGTGGGGCAGGTTGATGTCCATGGTCACAGCTTCGCGTCAGAGCTTTGCGGTTGGTGCGCTGACCACGCCTGCCGCTTCCAGCGCGCGTGCCACGCGCAGGGACAGGTCTTCGCGCCACGGCGCGGCAATCACCTGCACGCCAATCGGCAAATGCGGCGCCGCCGCGTCCAGGCCCCACAGCGGCACCGTCACCACCGGCAGGCCGATGCACGACACCGGCTGCGTCAGCAGGCCCATGCTGGCGCGGGCTGGCAGGCGCTGGCCGTTGATCTCGATCCACTCGGTGCCGATGAGCGGCGCGGTGCAGGGTGTGGCCGGCGCCAACAACACATCGACATCCTTGAAGCTCGCGGCCACCTGGCGTGCAAACCACTGCCGCACACGCTGCGACTGCAGCACCCAGGCGGCGGGCAGCAAAGCGCCGGCCAGGAAGCGGTCGCGCGTGTGGGGGTCGAAGTCATTGGCGCGGCGCTGCAGGTCAGCAAGGTGCAGCGAAGCACCCTCGGCGTTGGTGATGAGGAAGGCGGCGGTGCGCGCGCGGTCCACCTCGGGCCAGGTGATTTCCTGCACTGCGCCCAGGGCGCTGGCAGCGCGGTCCACTGCAGCCAGCGCGGGCGCCAGCGCCATCGTGCGAAACCAGCCGCCCAGCACGCCGATGCGCAGGCCCTGCACACCATGCTGCAGCGTGTCGAGTGTGGCTTCGACTGGACGTGCAGCCTGCGCCGAATCGTCGACGTCTGCGCCTTGCATCGCGTCATAGGCGGCAGCCAGATCGGCCACGCTGCGCGCGAAAGGGCCGAGGTGGTCGAGGCTGGCGACGAAGGGGTAGCTGCCCGTGCGCGGCAGGCGGCCGTAGGTGGGCTTCAAACCAAACACGCCGCACAACGAAGACGGCACGCGGATCGAGCCGTTGGTGTCGGAGCCCAGCGTCAGCGGCACCTGCCCCGCAGCCACCGCCGCCGCCGATCCGCCTGATGAACCGCCGCTGATGCGCGTGCTGTCGTGCGGGTTGCGCGTCGGGCCCTGGTGCGAGTTTTCGGTCGTGAAGCCGTAGGCGTATTCGTCCATGTTGAGCGCGCCGGCACACACCGCACCAGCGGCTTCGAGCCGGCGCACCAGCACCGCGTCACGCGTGGCCGGTGCTGCATCGCGTTCGATCTTGCTGCCAGCCAGGGTCGTCAGGCCCGCCAGGTCGAAGAGGTTCTTGACGGCGAAGGGCATTCCGCGCAGCGGCAGCACCGCATCGCTGGCATCGACGGCCGCTGCGCGCGCCAGCGCACGCTCTGTCAGCACGGCGGTGAAGGCGTTGATGCGGCTGTCCGTGGTGCTGATGCGCGCCAGCGCGGCCTGGACGTTTTGCACGGCGCTCATGGTGCGCCGCCCTCTGGCGACACCGGCACGCTGATTGGCAAAAACACGCTGCCCGATTCATCGGCCGGCATGAGCTTGAAGTCCATCACGCGCGGCGCCATCGTGGCCGCCAGCTGCAGGTAGCGCAGTACACCGGGCCGTTGTTCGGCTGAGATCGGCAGGCCCAGCAGCGCACTCTGCGCATCGAGGTAGGCTTCAAAGTCCATGGCAAGGAATTGAAGAGTTAGGCTTTGTAGATCTGCCGATAGTCCGGCTGCAAGTGGAACCAGTACTGGTAGCCCATCACGTCCTTCTGCATCGCCACGTCCTGGCTGGGCTGGAACAGCGGCACGCGCGGCACTTCGTCGTAGGCGATCTGGATCATTTCGCGCACGCTGCTGCCGTAGATGTGCTTGCTTTCGGCAAAGCGCGCGTTGGTGATGATCTTGTCGAGCTTGGCGTTCTGGTAGCCCATGGTGTTGAAGACGGCGTTCTGGCCGTGGTAACACCAGTAGAAGAAGTACTCGGGAAAGTCGAGCCAGCCGCCGAAGCGGTTGACGATCATCGGCATGTCTTTCTTCAAGAGCGCTGCGCGCCAGGTGGCGCCGGGAATCTTGTTGATCTGCGCCTTGATGCCGATTGCGGCCAGCGATTCCTGGATCAGGATGGCGGCCGGCTCGCTGACGGTGGCGCCACCAAGGTCGATGCTTAGCGTGGTCTCCAAGCCCGCCGCCGCACCCGCTTCCGCCATCAGCGCCTTGGCCTTGGCGATGTCGCTCTTGTACGAGGTGGGCTGCGGCCAGGCGATGGTTTTCACCGGGCCCGTGCCGCCATAGAGCTTGGCGCCGCGGCCATAGAGCGCGGTGTCCAGGATCTGGTCGTAGGGCACGGCGTAGGCAACGGCCTGGCGGATCTTGAGGTTGTCGAAGGGCGGCTTGGTGACGTTCATGCCCAGGTAGAGCATGGCGTTTTCGATTGGCATCGTCGCCACCTTGACGCTGCCACCGTCTTTCGCCAGCTCTGAAAAATCCTTCGGCGGCATGTCGTAGCTCATGTCGATGTCGCCCTTGACCAGCAGTGCGCGCCGGTTGCCGGCACTCGGCACTTCGCGCTGCACCACGCGGCGCAGTTTGGGCAGCGGGCCGCTCTTCCAGTCGTCAAAGCGCAGATAGACGATCTCTTGCCCGGGTCGATAGGCCTCGACCTTGTAGGCGCCGCCGCCAGCGGTGTTGTTGCGCGTGAAGGCCAGGCCCCAGGGGTCTTGCGCAGTGACGTTTTTCTTCACCAGTTCGCTGTTGAAGATGCAGGGCACCGGCACTGCCATGTCGTTCATCGTCAGTTTGTCCTTGCGCAGGAACTTGATGCGGAAGGTGTGCTCATCGACGGCCTCGAACTGCTCGGGTTTTTCCAGCGAGCCGGCCGCCATCTGGAAGCTGGCGAAACCGCCGACGCTGACGGCGCGGTCGAAGCTCCACTTCACGTCTTTGGCGGTGACGGGTGTGCCGTCGTGGAACCTGGCGTTTCTGCGCAGCTTGAAAGTGACGCTGCCGCCGTCGGGTGCCATCTGCCAGCTCTCGGCCAGCTCGGGCTCCAACTTGTTGCGGTCGTACATGACGCGGCCATCGGGGAGGGTCTTCCTGCCGTAGCTCATCAAGCGGTCGTAGGCCAGCCAGCTCACGCCGTAGCTGGCGCGATTCGCGCCGATGGTCTGGATGTCGAGGGAATTGGGGCCGAATTCGTTGGCCACGATGAGCACGTCTTTGGGCCGTGCTTGTGCGATGGCAGTGGCCGGTATGCCAATGGCCAGGCTGCCGGCGGCGGTGGTCTGGAGAAAATCGCGACGCTGCATGGTCAAGGCTCCGACAGGAAGTTCGAATTCACAAGCTGGCGAGATAGGCGCGCCAGCCACCGAAACTGCTGATGTCGCGCGCGCCGGCCAAGGCCACGCTTTCGCAGACAAAACCGTGTACCCGTTCGCCGCTGGCGAGCTCGATCGAACCCAGGCCCAGCGGCTGCGGAATCAACGCAAGGAACGAGCCGACCTGGGAAAGTGGCATGTCCCACACCTCCACCGTTATGGCGTGGCCACCGTCGGCGACGCGCTGCATGCCGGGCTTGGGCGGCGTGGTGCCGGGCAGGGCATGCAGCGTATAGAGCGGCGCGGTGTGGGTGGCCCCGCGCAGCGTGGCGCCGCGTTCGATCAGCTGCCCATTCAGCGGCAGGCCCGACAGGTGCGCGCCCACCACGGCCAGTGCCAGCGTGGCCTGGGTCGCCGGCCAGCGCACGGCTTGCTGGTGGGCCAGTGATGTGCGCTGCGTCGCCCCCAGCGGCTGCGCCACCGCAGCCTGCCAACGCTGGCCCCAGCGCAGCAGCGCCACGTCGGCATCGGCGGGGCCGATGAAGGTCACGCCAAATGGCAATCCATGGCTCGTGAAGCTGCTCGGCAAAGCCAGCGCCGACCAGCCCAGCAGGTTGACGAAGTTGGTGTAGGTGCCGAGCACGGCGTTCGCACCCACGGGGTCGGCAGCGACTTCGGCAAAGCTCGGGTGGCGCGGTGCGGTGGGCACCATCAGCAGATCAACATCGGCCCACAGGCGCGCCGCCCGTTGGCGGCCGGCTTGCAGCGCGTACTGGCCGCGGAATGCATCGACCGCGTTGTGCGCAGTCGCACGCTGAATGACGGCGGCCACGGTGGCGTCGAAGGCTTCCGGGTGGCTTTCCAGCAGTGGCTGCACAGCGGCGTAACGCTCGGCCACCCAGGGGCCGTCGTAGAGCAAATCGGCCACCGCGTGCAGCGGCCCGAAGTCGATCTCGACGATTTGCGCGCCCAGGGCGGCCAGCAGGCCCAGTGCCTGCACCCAGGCGCTGTCGTAGCCGATGGATGCGTCCACCCGGGGCACGCGCGGCACACCCACGCGCAGGCGTGCGGGCAGTGCAGCGGGCCCGGGCGCGAAGCGGCTGTAGGCGTCGGCAGCGTCGGCACC
>JANNGN010000305.1:0-1741 GCA_031403895.1 Rubrivivax sp.
TGCGACGCGCCGTCGGTCTGCAGCGCCAGCCCGTGCTGCAAGCGCAGCTTGCCTTCCACGAACCAGCGCACGCTTTGCGGATAGATCACATGCTCGGTGGCCAGCACACGCGCCGCCAGCGCGTGTTCGTCGTCCCCCGGCCGCACCGGCACCACGCTTTGCATGACGATGGGCCCATGGTCCAGCTCAGTCGTGACCAGGTGCACCGTCGCACCCACCGCCTTGCAGCCGGCGGCCAGCGCGCGCCGGTGCGTGTGCAGGCCCGTGAAGGCCGGCAGCAGTGACGGGTGGATGTTGAGCAGCCGGCCCTCGTAGCGCTGCACGAAGGCCGCACCCAGGATGCGCATGAAGCCGGCCAGCAGTACCAGGTCGGGCGCATGGCGGTCGATGACGCGCGTCAGCTCGGCATCAAAGGCCTCGCGCGAAGGCTGGGCCTTGTGCTCCACCACGGCGGTTGCGATGCCCTGCGCCGCCGCAAAGGCCAGGCCGCCAGCGTCGGCCCGGTTGGCGATGACGGCAACCACCTGCGCCGGCCAGCGCTGCTCGGCGCAGCGCTGCACGATGGCTTCCATGTTGGAGCCGCGGCCCGAGATCAGGATGACGATGCGTTTGTCCATGGCTGCGCGAGTTTGGGCCGGCAGTGTAGGGGCACGGCATGCGCGCTTTGCAGCCTGAGACAATCACCACCGTTGCCACACCGCCCACCCACCCCATGCGATCGCGAGTCCTGTCCGGCATGCGCCCCACCGGCGCCATGCACCTGGGTCACTACCACGGTGCCCTGAAAAACTGGGTCCGCCTGCAGCACGAACACGAGTGTTTCTTCTTCGTCGCCGACTGGCACGCGCTGACCACGCACTACGAAGAGCGCGACGTGATGGAGCGCTACGTCTATGACATGGTGATCGACTGGATCGCCGCCGGGCTGGACCCGGACCTGTGCACGATCTTCATCCAGAGCCGGCTGCCCGAACACGCAGAACTCTTCACGCTGCTGGCGATGGGCACGCCCCTCGGCTGGCTGGAACGCGTGCCGACCTACAAGGACCAGATCGAAAAGCTCAAGGACCGCGACCTGGCGACTTACGGCTTCCTGGGCTACCCGCTGCTGCAGGCGGCCGACATCCTGATCTACAAGGCCACCTACGTGCCGGTGGGCGAGGACCAGTCCTCGCACGTCGAACTCACGCGCGAAGTGGCGCGCCGCTTCAACCACCTCTACGGGCGCGGCAGCCAGCACGAGGCGCAAGTGGCGGCCGCACTGGCCAAGCTGGACAAGGACGATGCGCGTTATGTTGAGAAGCAGCGCAAGGCCTATGGCCAGGACGGGCTGGCCGAGGCGCTGGCCAGGGGTGAGGCCATCGTCAAGCGCGCGCTGACCGCCGGCGCCATCGACAACGACGCGGCCGAGCTGCTGCTGGGCCACCTCAAAGGCAGCGGCAAAAGCGTGCTGACCGAGCCGGCGGTGTTGCTCACCGAGGTCAGCAAGCTGCCGGGCCTGGACGGCGACAAGATGAGCAAAAGCCGGGGCAATACCATCGCCATGCGCGACGAGCCGGCGCTTGTGAGCCAGAAGATCAAACGCATGCCCACTGACCCACAGCGGGTGCGCCGAACCGACCCGGGTGACCCGGCCAAATGCCCGGTCTGGCAGTTTCACCAGGTTTATTCAGACACCGAGACCAAAGCCTGGGTGGTGCAAGGCTGCACCACCGCCGGCATTGGCTGCCTGGATTGCAAG
>JANNGN010000306.1:0-1694 GCA_031403895.1 Rubrivivax sp.
CCCTGCAGCGTCGCCGGCCGCCACCCTGGCCGACGTGGCGCTGCGGGTGGATGCGCTGGTGGCGGCATCGGTGGTCTATGTCAGCGGCGACACCGGCACCGGCACCGACACCGGCACCGACAGCGAAGCCGTCACGCGGTACCGCGTCTTCGAGCCGATGCGCGAATTCGTCTTCCTGCAGGCCGGCGCCGAAGGCCTGCTGCAGTTGCGCGCCGCGCATGCCGGTGCGATGGCGCAATGGGCGTTAGCCCTGGGCACCGAGCCGGCGCTGGCCGAGGTGCACGCCGACTGGCGCAATCTGCTGCGCGCGCTGGCCAGTGGCGCCGACCCGCAACTGCCGCAGGCCGCCGCCAGGCAGGCCATCGACACCGCACTGGCCGCGCGCTGGGCGCTGGACGACATCATCCTGTCGCCCGGCGCACTCGACAGCTTGCGTGCTGCCGCCGCTGCCGCGCCCACGCACCGCAGCGCGCTCGTGCAGGCGCTGCTGGCATCGCACAGTTTCGACGCTGGCCAGCGCGGCCCGGCCGTCGCGCACGCGCGCGCCGCCTTGGCGGCCTCGGCCCAGGGCACCGCTGATCGCGACGATCGCGCCGAGGTGTTGACCCACGCCGCGCGCGTCTTGATGCGGGTGGGCGAAGACGTGGTGCAGGTGCAGTCCCTGCTGGACGAAGCGATCCTGCTTGCGCGCCAGCACGGCACGCCCGACATCGAAGCGCGCGCGATGGTGATGCGCAGCGTGGTGCTGTACCGCCGCGAACGCGACGCCGTCGGCAACGCGGCACTGCAAGCGGCCGCGCTTGCACTCTGGCAGCGCCACGGCCCGCGCGCCCGCGCCACCAGTGGCCTCGTCACCTACGCCATCGGCCTCGGGTTCCTGCGCCGCGCGCATGAACAGCTGCCGCTGCTGGAGGCCGCGCGTGCGCAGGCGGCGCAGCACGGGCAGCTGGGCCTGCTGGCCTTTGCACACAGCGTCACCGGCTATGTGTTGGCCGACCTGCGGCGCTACCCGGAATCGGCGGCGTCGTACCGCCTGTGCCTGCAACTGGCGTGGGCGCACAGCGACTGGCGCGAGTGGTTCTACGCCCTCTTCAACCTGCCGCGCACGCTGGCCCACCAGCGCCGCCCGCAAGCGGCGGCGCAGTTGCTGGGTTTTGCCCAGGCGTTCTACGCGCAGCGCTTTGGTGAACTGGGCCGCGAAGACCTGCCCGAAGTGCGCCGCACACGCCGCCTGGTCGCCGCGCAACTGGGGCCTGAGGGTCGTTCGCGCGGCCAGGCGCTGTGGCTCGAAGGCGCCGCACTGAGCATGGCCCAGGCCATGCGCCTGGCGCTGGACCAGACCGCAGTCGCCTGAAAAAACCGCCCCCGCGAATCGGGTGTCACCCCCCCGTTCGCGGGGCCTGTGCCGCCGTGAAACGCACGCTTTGCGGCCCGCGCGCTAACGCTTGTCTAACGGTCGGCCGCGACAGTCAGTGCCATACCGCCGAAGCCTCGGCCGCGCGATCACGGGAGTCAGACCATGCAGTTCCGCCAGCTCAAACTCAAGCACAGCACCCTCGCCCTGGCCGCCGCTGCTGCACTGGGGCCCTTCGCGGCCACGCCGGCCAGCGCCGCCAGTTGCACCTGGAACTTCACCAGCGGCAACTGGGCCGCCATCGCCAGTTGGCTGAACTGTGCCACCGGCAACGGCAACC
>JANNGN010000307.1:0-11285 GCA_031403895.1 Rubrivivax sp.
GCGTTTCATTGCAGACTTTGGCGCGACCGTGCGCAGTGATTTCACGGCCCTTTACGCCATCGCAAGGCGCGACTCCAAGGTGACGGCGCGGCAGTTTGAGCGCTTCTGCCGCGAGATCGGCGCCGCCATCGAGCCCGCGCCACCGTCGCTCGCAGGTCTCTTCGAGCCCCGCCTGATCGAGGAAGTGTTCCTGGTCGAAGAAAGCGTCTTCGACGCCGTGCGGCTGCGCGACTTCGCGCTTGCCCAGCTGCAGCGCCTTGGGGTGGAGATCCTCCTCAAGTCGCGGGTTACGCGGTTGTCCGCGCTCGAGGACGGCCTGGTGGCCGGGTATTCAGACGCCACGGGGGCGGCGCGCGAGATCTGCGGGCGCTTCGTCTTCAACTGCAGCTACAGCGCGGTGAACCAGATCGGCGGCGCATTCCAAGGCATCCGCGCCAGTCTGAAGCATGAGCTTGCCGAGATGGCGC
The DNA here is from genome assembly GCA_031403895.1 of Rubrivivax sp. Classification (GTDB taxonomy): domain Bacteria; phylum Pseudomonadota; class Gammaproteobacteria; order Burkholderiales; family Burkholderiaceae_C; genus Rubrivivax. The sequence goes on from JANNGN010000307.1 coordinate 468, forward strand.
TGATCGACGCGCCGCCTGGCCTGCAGGGACTGGCGGTGACGGTGATGGACGGCCCTTTTTTCTCGATGCTGCCGTTTCCCGCGCGCAGCCTGTGTACGCTTTCGCATGTGCGCTACACGCCGCATCGCCAGTGGTTCGATTTGGCGGGCAACGATCCCTACCGTGTTCTCGAAACCTACGAGCGGCAGACACGCGTGGACCGCATGATCCGCGAGGCGAGCCGCTACCTGCCGGCGCTTCGGGAGGCCCGGCACGTCGATTCCCTGTTCGAGGTGAAGACCGTGTTGGCGAAGAATGAGACGGACGACGGGCGGCCCATCCTGTTCGAAAGGGACAGCGCGTTGCGCGGCTGCTTCACGATCATGGGCGGCAAGATCGACAACATCTTCGACGTCCTGGAAAGGCTCGATGCCGAGCCGCTGGGCAGTCCCTAGTTGCCGCGCCGAGGTAATGCACGGGTTAAAGCGCGAGGTAATGCACGAGGTAATGCACGGGGTTGTGAAATTAGCGAGGCAAGAAAATGTCCGATGCATTGATAGGCCACACGGGATTCGTCGGCACGACGCTCCTCAGGCAGCGTCCGTTCGACGCCTTGTACCGTTCGACCACTGTGGCCAGCATTGCCGGGCAGGCTTTCGACCTCGTCGTCTGCGCCGGCGTCCCGGCCCAGAAGTGGATCGCCAACCGCGAGCCCGAGCGCGACCGGCAAGGCATCGAAAGCCTGATCGCCTGCCTGCGGCAAGTGCGCGCCAGGCGCTTCGTGCTGATCAGCACGGTGGATGTCTTCCAGGCGCCCGATGGGCCGGACGAAGCCACACCGGTGGACGAAAGTGGATTGCATCCCTATGGCCTGCACCGCAGGATGCTCGAATCCTTCGTCGAGCGGCAATTCCCGCAGCGCCTCATCGTCCGGCTGCCTGGCCTGGTGGGCCCCGGGCTGCGCAAGAACGTCATCTTTGATTTCCTCCATGGCAACAACCTCCAAGCCGTTGACAGCCGCGCCATCTACCAGTTCTATCCAATGGTGAACCTGTGGCATGACATCGACGCAGCACTGCGGCTGGAACTCGACCTCCTCCACCTGAGCGCCGAGCCCGTCAGCGTGTCGGAAGTTGCGCGCGACGGATTCGGCATCGCCTTCGACCAGTGCCTCGCCGGCTCGCCTGCCCGCTATGACCTGAAGTCCCTCCACGCGGTCCGCTTCGGGGGCGCTGGTGCCTACCACTACAGCAAGCGCGAAACGTTGCAGGCGATTCGCGCCTACGCACAATCCGAACCGCGGCAGGTTGAGGCCGGCCCGCAAGGCGCCCGATGAGAATCGCCATCTCGAACATCGCCTGGGACGCCGCCGACGACGAAGCCGTCGCCAAGCTGCTGCGGCGCTATCGCGTGGACGCGATCGACGTCGCCCCGGGCAAGTACTTCCCTGCAAACGCGCCCGCAGCGAGCGCGGATGTCGAGCGCGTGCGCCGCTGGTGGCAAGCGCGCGGCATCGAAATCACCGGCATGCAGGCGCTGCTCTTCGGGACCACGGGGTTGAACGTCTTCGCTGCCCCTGGCGTGCAGGACGCCATGCTCGCGCACCTGGCGCAGGTCTGCGCCATTGCGTCGCGGCTGGGCGCGACGCGGCTCGTGTTCGGCTCGCCGCGCAACCGGGACCGCACGGGGCTGAGTGACGGCGAGGCCGATGCCACGGCCGTGGCCTTCTTCCGGCGCCTTGGCGACACCGCGCTGGAGCAGGGCGTATTCATCTGTCTTGAACCGAACCCTGAACGCTACGGCTGCAACTTCATGACCACGACCGAAGAGTCCGCACGCATCGTGAATCGCGTCGCCCATACCGCGATCCGGCTCCAGCTCGACACGGGCGCCCTGGCGATCAGTGGCGAGGCCGCCGGGCCCGCCATCGAGCGCCACCGCTCGATCATCGGGCACGTCCACGCGAGCGAGCCCGGGCTCGTCCCGCTGGGTGATGGCAGCGCCCAGCATGGTGAGGTGGCGCGCGCATTGCAGACGCACCTGCCGGGGCACGTCGTCAGCATCGAGATGCTGGCCAGCACCCATGAGCCGCCGGTCGAGGCGATCGAGCGGGCGCTTCAAGTCGCCATCCGCTGCTATCGTCCGGAAATGCCGGTGGCCGGAGCCTAGCGTGCGGTGGATGATCCTGTTGCTGGGTGTATTGGCCAACGCCTCGGCGAGCGTGCTCGTGAAGATGGCGATGACTGCGCCGCGAAACTTCCCCACGCTCGACGACCCCAGGGCCGCGCTCACGAACTGGCCGTTCTGGCTGGGCCTTGCCTTGTATGGCAGCGCCTTCCTGCTCTACGCCGCAGCGCTTGCGCGGCTGCCGCTGAACGTGGCCCATCCCACCCTCACCGCAGGCGCCATCGCGCTGGTGGCTATCTTCTCGGTAACGCTCTTCGGCGAGCCGATCTACTGGACGACGGTGGCGGGGCTTGTGCTGATCATCGCCGGCGTCGTGCTGCTCACCGCGCGCGTCGTCTGAGTGCGGCAACGGACACCAATGACAAACGACATCGCGGCGCAGCAGCGCTCGGCCTGGCAGGTTCCGGGCTTCGAGTTGCCCTTGTGGCTGGGGCGCAGCACCGAGTATTGCGTGATCATCCCGGTCATCAACGAAGGCGAGCGGATTCGCGGGCTGGTCGATCGCATGCGCAAGCTCGGCTTGATGGCGCTTATCGACGTGATCATCGTGGACGGGGGCAGCACGGACGGGTCGCTGGTCGCGTCCGAACTGCAGCAGCAGGGGCTGCGCGGGCTGCTCGTGAAGACCGGAGCCGGAGCGCTGGGCGCCCAACTGCGCTGCGGCTACGCCTTCGCAATGGACCAGGGCTACCAGGGCACGATCACCATCGACGGCAACGGCAAGGACGACCCCGAAGCCATCCCGCGTTTCATCGATGCGCTGAAAGCCGGCGTGGACTTCGCCCAGGCCTCGCGTTTCATACCCGGAGGCCTGGCCGAACACACGCCCAGAGTGCGCGAATTGGCGATTCGCTGGGTCCACGCGCCCCTGCTCAGCCTTTGCTCCGGATTTGACTGGACCGACACCACGCAGGGATTTCGCGCCTACAGCAGGCGCATCCTGATCGATCCCCGGGTTGCGCCGTTCCGGGACATCTTTGCCGGCTACGAATTGCTCGCCTACATGTCCTATCGCATCCCGCGGCTCGGCTACCGGTGCGTGGAGTTGCCGACTGCACGCCGCTATCCGCCAGCCGGCAAGACGCCAACCAAGATCAGCGGCGTGCGCGGAAACCTGCGGGTGCTGTCGGCGGCCCTGAATTCCTGCGCCGGCCGGTTCAATCCCGGCAGTGGTGGCGCCGCCAGGCCGCAGCCCGGTGATGTCGTGGGTTGATAGTGAAGACTGTGGGCGGTGATGCAAAGGCTCTAGTTCGACCCTGCTGCGGGAAATCCGGCTCAGGGCTTGCGGAACCAACGTCGCCAACGGGCAGCAACGGCAGCGGCCAACTCGGCCCTGAATGATGCTGGCAGCGCCATCCAGAGGCCGGTCAGGAACAGCGCCGCCGTCGCGCCTCTTGCCGCCAGCCCGGGTCCGCTGATCTCGACCGTCAGCCGTCCAACGGCAGCCACGAAACAGAAAGCCAGCAGCGCAAACACGCCCAGGACGTAGGCGGACTTCGGCACCGCCAGGCCATGTGAAAGCCGCAGGCGCAGCGTCGTCAGCACACCGGCCACGACGCCGCCCCCGACCATGCCGAGGGCGATCCCGAGCAGTTGGTAGCGGGATACCAGCGCCAGGCAAAGAAGGCCTGCAACCAGGTTCCCGGTGACCACCACCACGCCGTAGCCGCGCAGATCGTCCAGGCTGATGAGCAGTTGTTGGTAGGCGTTGGAAAACTGGAAGATGCATTGCCAGGCGACAAACCACGGCAGGATCAGGCTGGCGGTCGAGAATTCGGCGGAATACAAAACCCACAACGTGGTTTCCGGAAAAAGCAGTATCAGCATTGCGCCAACCGAATAAAGCGCCAGCAGGCGCGGCATGAATTCATTCGCTGCCCGAAAGCGGTCTTCATTGGGCATGTCACGGCTGATGTAAGGCGTGAAATACAAGAAAGTAGCCGGGCCCAGCACGGCGCCGATCGACAGGGATATTCCGATGCAGGCTTGAAGGAATCCGGCGGCATCGGCGTTGATCTGGGTAATTGCAAGATACCGGATGAAAGCCAGCAGTGCCGCCACAGATGCCACTGAGATATAAACCCAGAAGGTGATACCGAGGATGTCCTTGTTGTCGCGGAGAATCTTCGGGATGCTTTCATCGCGAGTTCCCGGGTTTGGGCCCAGCTGGCGGTGATAGACCCAGAACGCCACCACCACAAAAATCGCTGACGCGCCGACGGATGCCAGGTAAATGCCTTGAATGCCACCCGCCAGCCAGCCCAGAACGCCCGCGATCAATGCGATGGCTGCGGTCGCCACGGTCAGCGTCACAGCCTGCAGGCTGGCCTGCTGAGCAGCCAGGACATTGACCAGGAACATCGACATCATCAAGGGCGCGACGCCCGCCAGGGCGATGGTGGTGGGGCCCTGGAAAGGGCTCAACTGGGGGTCGAGTTGCGCCAGCCGGAAAGGAATCACGGCCATGGCGATCAGCGTTGAGACGATCGCCAGCGCCAGTATCAATTTGAAGAAGGCAGTGTATGAGCGACGGAACTGGGCTTCGCCCTGCGAATGGCTGCGTGACAGCAGCTTGAGTGCGGTGTACGGCACACTGAGGTTGCAAAGTTGCACCATCGACATCACCAGCTGGTCGATCGTGGCGACGATGCCAAATCCAGCCGGACCGAGCAGCACTGCAAATACTTTCGAACGCACCGCGTTGATGGCAATTCCCACCACTTGCAGCAAGCCGATGGACGCCAGTTTCTTCAACATCTTCAGGGTCGGGTCAGGGTGGCAGGATGGACAGGCGAACGCAAAGCTGTCGGCGCCTGCTTCGATATTACGTGCCGAGAGCTGCCGCATGCGCAACCCAGCCGACCCACGGCCAGCGTTGTGAGCTGTCGGATTGCAAGGGCCTTGATCGCGGCGTCGGCGTGCATTGTGTGGCGGCGGATCGATGCCGGGATCGAGGTGTCGAACCAGTGAACAATTGCGATCCTGCGCATGCGGTGTGGCGATGATGCGATGCCGCTGCACCGGCCGGCATCGTGCTGCGCCCTCAAAGGGGTCGAAAGGTTCAAGAACGCCAACACTTGACTGCCCTGGTCGTCGGGCCCGGGTTCTTGGAGCCGAGTTGGTGAGACCGGAACCACGGCGGGACTGTCTGCATCCTGGCCTTGCGCATCGGCCGGCCTGCAGACCGCAGGCTCGCAACGCGGGAGTGCGGCACGCACCGTGTTTCTGTCGATACTGAGGTGTTGTTTGTGTGGCGTTTTTGTGGTCATTCGTACTCTTGTTTCTGCGATCAGGCATTCGCCAACAGCGCAGAATGGTCACTGTTCTGATCCCAATAAGCGCCAAGCGAATGCTGGCAATCCAGATTGCTTTTCGCAGCACCTGCTGCATGGGGTCTGGATCAACCGGCCATCGGCCCCTTGCCAATTTTCGAGTCTGCTGATCACTGCGCTATGCCAATTTCACAACGCATGCAGCATCGCCTGATTTGGCATCACTTGCTTCTCACCCTGGCCTGCGCCATTGCTGTGCCGTTGGTTGCCATCGCTGTACTTGACGGTAAGCCAGCATTCCGCTGGAGCATGGCCACGGCCTATGTGGCGCTGGTCTTGATGGCAATCACGCTGTGCATCGGGCCCTGGCATCTATTGAATCAACGGCGTGCCCCACTCTCCAGCGATTTGCGGCGCGACTTCGGAATCTGGGCCGGCCTCATCAGCCTGGCCCATGTGGCGATCGGCCTTCAGGTTCACATGGACAGCATGCTGCAGTATTTTCTGGTCGGCGCCAAGAACGGGCGGTGGACGGTGCGAGTTGACCCTTTCGGATTGAGCAACTGGGTCGGTTTGATTGCAACATGTGTTCTTGTGCTGTTGCTCGCGTTGTCCAACGACTGGTCTTTGCGCCGATTGGGCCGCAAGCGCTGGAAGTCATTGCAGCGCTGCATTTATCCGTCGGCCTTGTTGGTGGTGCTGCACGGTGTGGTGTATCAGGTGCTGGAGCAGCGCGGTCTTCGCTGGGTGTTGGTCTTTGCGTCGATCGTGATGTTCGTCGCGGTCGCGCAGTCATTGGGATTTCGACATTCGCGGACCCGCTCCGCATGAGGACTTCGTTGGCAACCGTGGGTGGAACTCCAGGGTGAACGGCAGCCGTTCATCCTCGGCGCGGAGGCCTGCAACGAATACCGGCGCTCGTGCCCGCTTTGCTGCGCGATGTGGCGTCGTTTTCCTGGTCATGCTGGCTTGTGCAGTCCGCCTGATCCACTTGGACGCTGACCCGGCTTTTCCGACCTGGATCGGCTACATCGTTGACGAAGGGCGCTGGAACGAGAGCGCGCGCAACCTGGTGCTGTTCGGCACTGCGGATGCGTTCGCCGATCGCATCCACCTGATGCTGAGTCCTGCCTACCAGCTATTCAGCTACCTCGCCTTCAAGTGGCATGGCATCAGTTTTGTCTCAGCGCGTGCCTCCTCGGCGCTGGCGGGCAGCGCTCTGGTCATTGTCGTGGCGCTGTGCCTGCGGCGCCACGTCACGCTGTTTGCGTTGGCAGTGGGGATCGTGATCCTGGGTTTCGAGACCAACATGCTGGTCGAGAGTCGGTTGGCGCTGCCGGAAATTCCCGCCGCATTTGCCACCTCGATCAGCGCCTTGGTCTTGCTTCTGGCGCGCCAGACGCGCAGGAATGCCGCGCTCGCCGGCTTTCTGTTGACTGTGGCATTGGCCTTCAAGGGAACCGTGGTCCTGCTCGTGCCGGCGTTTTTTGTCATCGCACTGCTGCCAAGCGACCAGCTTTCGTGGCGCGCCCGGGTCGAGCGCACGCTGGCCTTCGCTGCGGGTGCCGGAATCGTGGTGGCCGCTGGGTTGGCTGCAGGTTTTGCGACACATCTGTTTGCGGTCGAGAACATCTGGCGCCTGGGCCCTCGGCTGCTCGGTTTCGTCAGTGCGGTCCACCCGAGCGCTGCAATGTGGAACTTCTTTGAGTCGCAGGGCCATGCGGTGCGCAACGTGCTGCTGCTGGGCGCGTGGTGCGGCTCGTGGATATGGTTCCACCGCCCGCCCGGCCCGCCCTCCCAGGCGGGCCGGCTCTATCTGGCCTCGGCAGTGTGGGCCGGCTGGAGCCTGCTGGTCTGGGCCGCCAACGTCTATTCGCCGGGACGTTATGTCGTTCACCTCATCGTGCCGGCGACGATCCATTTGATGGTGGGTCTGTCGTCGGGCGATCGTCAAACCCTTTCCCGCATCGAGGTTCGACTCCAGCGCAGCAGTGGCCTGACGCGCATTGCCTGGTTGACCTGGCTGGTGCTGCCAGCGGCTGTTGTCGTCGCGTCGCAACTGGTCGGGCTGGCTGGTTTGTCGGGCCTGGAGATCACAAAAATCAGCGACCGCGGGGCCTTGATTGCGGCATTGGCTCTTGCGCTCGGCCTGATGGCACACCGCAGCTGTGACAGCAGACGGGCTGTCGGGACGTTTTTACTGGCCCCGGTGATTGCCGTGCTTCTGTGGCGCCTGGGCTGGGAGTTCGAGCTGTTGAGCAATTTCTGGGAGTACCAGTCGCTTGAGGCGACTCAGCGGTGGCTGCTTGCCGGCGGCCTGGCCCTGGCCGCCAGCGCTGTGCTAGCGCCTGTCAGCGCGGCGGGTCGCCACACTGTCGCGATTCAAGTGGGAATCGTTGTCGTCGCTGCCATGCCGCTGATCGTTCGGGCCATGCTTCCGTTGTGGGCGCCTACCTTCACCATCCGCGACGCTTCCCGGGATCTTGGGCGTCTGCTTTCAACTTTGGCTGCGGGCGAGATTCGCGTCAACAACGCATCGTCCTTGTTCCTGGAGAACAGGCTGCGTTATCGCGAGTTGTCCAGCTCGGACGCGGGGTTTGACTGGCTTGTCGTCTTTGAGCACAACCAGAGGGCGCAACTGCTGTTGCGTTCAGTCGGCGGCCTTGAGTTTGAGCCTGTTCGAAGCTACCCGTTCACGATCGACTCGCGCTACTCGTACGACCCCGCAATGCATGGGCGGCCCCAAATTGCCCTGCTGCACCGCCGGCCGTCTCAACCTGCTTTGGCGCCTGGCGGCGCAGCGCGTTGACCCTGCAGCTGGTGCTGCAGCATCGAATAGGCAAATGCCGCTGAACTGTAGAGGTAGTAGAACTGGTGGTAGGCGAATGCCCGCAGGCCGAACCACGGTCCACGCTTCGAAACAAAGAACTGCAGCAGGTCGCGGTTGGCCGCCACACACACTGCTGCCGCAATTGCAAACGGCCAGGGTCCAAGCCAGCCCACCGCCCAGCCGAGGCCGGTCAGCACCACGGCCAGGCTCAGAACGGCGCGCAAGCGTTCGCCGGTCGAGACATTGAGGTCATTCGTCAGGTGCTTTCGCTCAAGCATCAACATCGACCACGGAATGGCCCGGCGGAAGACTTCGGTGTGCAGCAGGTTTTTCAAACGCCAGATTTTCAGGTGCTTGCCCTGCAGTTCAGGGCGCAGCACGATGCGGCGGCCGGCGGCGGCAATGCGGTAGCCGAGTTCGATGTCCTCGATCGAAGGGTAGCGGTAGCGCTTGGCGTCGAAGCCCCCGAGTTCGACGTACAGGCTGCGCTCAACGGCGCCACAACCGGCCCAGAATGTCGATGCATCGTGATTGCCCCTGGAGTGGTAATAGCGATGCACCAGGTTCTTGTATTGCGATAGAAAGTTCTGCGCATCTGGCGTGTCGTCGTAGCAGCCGAACACTGCACCTGCACCGGTCTCGGTGAATGTCTGCGCAATGATCGACGCCGCATCCGGTTGAACGATGACATCGGAATCGACAAACCAGACGTGGCTGCCACGCGCCTGCTCCACGCCCAGGTTTCTGGCGCCGCCCGGCCCGGCTTGGCGGGGCATGCGCAACAAGCGCACGCCAGGGTGGGCCGAGACCATGTCGGGTGAGCGGTCGGTGGCACCGTCGTCAACCACGATCAGCTCTTCGATCTCGCCCTTGGCCAGCATCGCCAGCAGCGGCGCCAGGCAACGCTCGATCGTCGCCTCGGCGTTGAACATCGGCACGATCACCGACAGGAGTGGCTGTTGGCTTTGCATGGTGCAATTCCGATCCGTTGAAGCAGTTCACAGGCCAGGCCGCGGGCCTCGCCGCTGGCCCACTGTGTGCTGAAGTAGAGCAGCCAGAGGCGGGTGCCGCTGGGGGTTGCACGGTGCCAGCCCCTGCGGTGGGAAGCGACTTCAATCTTGGCCCACAGCACGGCTGGAATGAGCGGCGATGCCAGCAAGTACAGCAGCAGCTTGCCAAGGCCCAGCCTGCGCGCGCGGTCACTGCCGAACATGAAACCGTGGTCGCGGCGTTGGTGCGAGAACTGTGCAATCGTGTAGCGATTGCGATGCACGACACGCAGTTCAGGAGTTAGCTGCAATTGCAGGCCCTTGGCCAAGAAACGGCGATGGAATTCGGGCTCCCAGAAACCGCGTTCGAGCAGGTCTGGATGGCAGAGCACTTCACTGCGCCGATAGACTGCATTGTCGGCAGCGATGTTGCTGACGCCCGCATCGGCCCGGGGCCGCGAGAAGTACACGTAACGCAGCAGATGGATCGCCCAGTCACTGGCCCCTGCCGCAGTGTCGTTGTCGAACCAGCCGCCAATGCCCGCGACATCGGCTGGCCACTCCAGCGCCAGCAAGGCAGCCACCCAGTCGCGTTGCGGAATGCAGTGTGCGCTGAGCAAGGCCACCCAGGGCGCCCGGGCGGCCACGATGCCATCGCGCCACAGGTGCGGAATGCGGGCGTGAGCAGCCCCGTCCAGGCACCGGACATTGCCGGGCAGCGGCTTCGCAAGCGCCGCCGGCCAGGGTTCGCGTTCGCTGCTGCGCGCACGGCAAAAGAAGAACTCGACGTCGGCGTGCGCCGCAGCATCCAGGTTGCGCAGCATGGCGTCCAGATTCGAGTCGCTGAACTCGATCGCCACGACCACTGCAACGCGGGGCGTGGACGTCATGCCTTGCCCCTGAGCGCGCGAATGGCGGCACGCAGCGCGATGTAGGCGCGCGTCGAAGGGCTGAACAAGCTGCGGTGCAAACGCGGATCACGCAGGAAATAGCTGTCCAGCCTGGGCACGTCGTCGGCCGCCGGAAGACGCGGCAGGTAGGCCAGCCGGGTCGTGAAGCAGGCCTCATACAGGCCGCCAACCACCTTGCGGACGCGTGGGTCTGATCGGCCGTAGGGGTAGGCGAACAAACGTGGCGCACGCCCAAGGCGCTGCTCAATCGTGGCGTCGGCACGTTGGCATTCAGCGACGATGTCGCTGTCGGACAGGGCGCGCAGGTCCGGATGACTTTCGGTGTGGGCTTCGAAGAGGATTCCCTTCGCCGCACAGGCCTCCACCTGCGGCCAGCTGAGCATGTCGAAATGCGGGGCGGCCGAGGGCTGCGACAGCCAGTGGTTGTCTTTGCCCAGCACGCCGGTGGTCAGGAACAAATGCGCCGGCATCTTGTGTGCAGCCAGCACCGGCAAGGCATGGCGGTGGACCGAGGCCATGCCATCGTCGAAGGTCAATGCGACACCGTGTTCGCTTTTCAACAAAGCGGGATAGGGCAGCACGGGCACATTCGCTGCCGCCAGCCCCTCGATCAGCGACGCAAACAGCCGGGGGGCAAAAGACAGCACCGA
>JANNGN010000308.1:0-7107 GCA_031403895.1 Rubrivivax sp.
CGCGCCGGCAGCAGCGCTTCGATGCGCCGCGCCACATCGACCGCAATGTGCCAGTCGTGCCGCGCAACGCCCGCCGCCACCACGGCGGGCCGCACGCGGCTGATGCGCCTTTCGCTGTTGGTGACGGTGCCGTCCTTCTCGCCCCAGGTGGTGGCCGGCAGCAGCAGGTCGGCGTAGGCGGCGGTGGCGGTGGTGGCAAAGGCTTCCTGCACGATGACGAGTTCGCAGCGCTCCAGCGCGCGGCGCACGGTGGCCTGGTCGGGCATGCTCTGGGCAGGGTTGGTGCAGGCGATCCACAGCGCCGTGATCTCGCCGTCTGCCGCAGCCTGGAACATCTCCACGGCGCTCTTGCCGGGCTTTGAGGGCACGTCCGGCAGACCCCACAGCGCAGCCACTTCGGCGCGGTGCTGCGGGTTGGCCAGGTCGCGGTGCGCCGACAGCAGGTTGGCCAGCCCGCCCACCTCACGCCCGCCCATTGCATTGGGTTGGCCGGTGAGTGAAAAAGGCCCGGCACCGGCCTTGCCGATCTGCCCGGTGGCCAGGTGCAGGTTGATCAGCGCCGCATTCTTGTCGGTGCCGCTGACGCTCTGGTTCAGGCCCTGGCAGTACAGCGACAGCGTCGGCGTTGCCTGGCCAAACCAGCGTGTGGCCTGCACCAGATCGGCTTCCTGGATGCCACACACTTGCGCCGTCATGCTGGGCGTGCAGTTGCGCACGATGTCGCGCAACGCTTCGAAGCCGCTGGTGTGGGCGTCGATGTAGGCGCGGTCCACCAGCCCTTCCCACATCAGCAGGTGCAGCATGCCGTTGAAGAGCGCGACATCGGTGCCGGGCAGAATCTGCAGGTGCAGGTCGGCGGCTTCCGCAGTTTCGGTGCGGCGCGGGTCAACCACGATCCACTTCTGCTCAGGCTTGGCGCGCTTGGCGTCTTCCAGCCGGCGGAACAGGATCGGGTGCGCCCAAGCCATGTTGCTGCCGGCGATGAACACCGTCTGCGCGTGGTCCAGGTCTTCGTAGCTGCAGGGCGGGGCGTCGGCGCCCAGCGTGGCCTTGTAGCCGGCCACCGCGCTGCTCATGCACAGGCGCGAATTGGTATCGACATTGTTGGTGCCGAGCAGCCCCTTGGCCAGCTTGTTGAAGGCGTAGTAGTCCTCCGTCAGCAACTGGCCGCTGATGTACAGGCCGATGGCGTCGGGGCCGCGTGTGCGGGCGATGTGGGCGAGTTTGGTGGCGGCTTCGTTCAGCGCCGCGTCCCAGCTCACCGGCATGGCTTTGCCACCGCGCTCGGCGCGCCGCATCGGCTGCAACAGCCGCGTCTGCAGCGTGACGGTCTTGCTGGCAGTGAGGTGCAGCGTGCTGCCCTTGCTGCACAGGCGGCCAAAGTTGGCGGGATGGTCCGGGTCGCCACGCACGCCTGTGATCTGCGTGCCATCGCTTTCGATGATGACCCCGCAGCCCACGCCGCAGTACGGGCACGTGGACTTGGTGTCGCTCACGCGGTGGCCTTCGCCTCGTCAATCACCGCGTCAATCGCCAGCGTGCGCAACTGCTGGGCGTCCAGCGAGACTTCGCCGTCTTTCACCTGCACCGCGAAGGGCGTGGTGCAACCTTCATCGGGCGCGCGTGCGCAGCCGTCGGCGAGGCCGATGGTCCAGTTGTGCAGCGGGCAGGCGACATGGTGGCCGAAGACGATGCCCTGGCTCAGCGGCCCGCCCTTGTGCGGGCAGCGGTCGAGCAGCGCGAAGACATGGTCGTCGGCGGCGCGGAACAGCGCCACGGCCGCGCCCTGGCTGCGCGCCACACGGCGTGCGCCCAGCAGCGGGATGTCCTGCACCTGGCAGATCGGCATCCACTCACTTTTGCAATCACTCATTGTGTTGCTCCTTCTCAGACCGGTGTGGCCACGGGCTCGAACTGCCGCAAATCCACATGCGCCTGCTGGTGTTCAAACCAGGGGTCGGGCTCGCCGTCCAGCGCAAACTGCAGGCGCTCCCACAGCGCCTTGCGGCCTTCGGCGTCTTCGAGGATCTTCTTCTTCACGTGGTCCAGGCCGACGCGGTTGACGTAGTGCACGGTGCGCTCCAGGTACCAACCTTCTTCGCGGTAGAGCTGGCAGAAGGCGCCGGTGTACTCCAGCACTTCGTCGGGCGTTTTCAGTTTGACGAAGAAGTGCGCGACCTCGGTCTTGATGCCGCCATTGCCGGCGACATACATCTCCCAGCCGGAATCGACACCGATGATGCCGACGTCCTTGATGCCCGCTTCCGCACAGTTGCGCGGGCAGCCGCTGACGGCGAACTTCACCTTGTGCGGTGCGTACATGCGCCACATCGCACGTTCCAGGTCCTTGCCCATCTGCGTGCTGTCCTGCGTGCCGAAGCGGCACCACTCTGACCCGACACAGGTCTTCACCGTGCGCAGCGCCTTGGCGTAAGCGTGGCCGCTGGGCATGCCGATGTCTTTCCACACTGCCGGCAGGTCTTCCTTCTTCACGCCCAGGAGGTCGATGCGCTGGCCGCCAGTGACCTTGACGGTGGGGATCTTGTACTTGTCCACCGCGTTGGCTATGCGGCGCAACTCGTCGGCCGTGGTTTCACCGCCCCACATGCGCGGAATAACGCTGTAAGTGCCGTCCTTCTGGATGTTGGCGTGGCTGCGTTCATTGATGAAGCGGCTCTGCGGGTCGTCGATGGCCTCTTTGGGCCACGTGCTCAGCAGGTAGTAGTTGACGGCCGGGCGGCAGCTGCTGCAGCCGTTGGCGGTGCGCCAGTCCAGTGTGCGGTTGACCTCATCGACCGTCAGCAGGTGGTGCTGGCGGATGGCGTCGCGCACGGCCTGGTGGCCGTGGTCGGTGCAGCCGCACATGGCCTTGAGTTTCGGCGCGGCGCTGTAGTCGCCGCCGGCGGTGAACATCAGCAGTTGCTCGACGAGGCCGGTGCAAGAGCCGCAGGACGCGCTGGCCTTGGTTTGCTTGCGCACCTCGTCCAGCGTGAACAGGCCTTTTTCCTTGATCGCCTTGCAGATGCTGACCTTGGTGACGCCGTTGCAGCCGCAGACTTCGTCGCTGTCCTGCATCGCGGCGGCCTTGCTGTGGCCCTGGTGGCCGACGTCGCCGATGTTGCTTTCGCCGAACATCAGCTTGTCGCGGATGTCGCTGACGGTGCGGCCTTCGCGCAGAAGTTTGAAGTACCAGCTGCCGTCCACCGTGTCGCCGTACATCACGGCGCCGATGAGTTTGTCGCCTCGGATGACGAGCTTCTTGTAGATGCCGCCGGAGGGGTCGCTCATGACGATCTCTTCGCAGTCGGCGTCTTCCGCCTTGCCGCTCTTCGCACCCATGAAGTTGCCGGCGCTGAAGAGGTCGATGCCGGTCACTTTCAGCTTGGTGCTGGTCTGGCTGCCGGTGTAGCGGCCGATGCCGAACTGCCCCAGGTGCGTGGCGCAGACCTTGCCCTGCTCGAACAGTGGCGCCACCAGGCCGTAGGCAATGCCGCGGTGCGCCGCACATTCGCCCACCGAATAGACGCGCGGGTCGGTGATGGACTGCATCGTGTCGTTGACCACCAGGCCACGCGCGCAATGCAGGCCACAGGCTTCGGCGAGGTCGGTGTTGGGGCGGATGCCGGCGGCCATCACCACCAGGTCGGCGGGCACCTGCGTGCCGTCCTTGAATTGCACGGCGGCCACACGGCCACTCTCGCCAGCGATGAGGGCTTGCGTCTGTGCGCCCATCATGAACGTTAGCCCACGGTCTTCCAGCGACTTCTGCAACAGGCGCGCCGCCACGTCGTCCAGCTGGCGCTCCATCAGCCACGGCATGATGTGGACGACGGTGACTTTCATGCCACGCAACATGAGCCCATTCGCCGCTTCCAGGCCGAGCAGGCCGCCGCCGATCACGACGGCGTGTTTGTACTGCGTGGCCGCATCGATCATCGCTTGCGTGTCGGCGATGTCGCGATAAGCAATCACACCGGGCAGGTCCTTGCCCGGCACCGGCAGGATGAATGGGTGCGAACCCGTGGCCAGCAGCAGGCGGTCGTAGGGCGCCTCGCTGCCATCGTCCGCACGCACCACGCGCTTGATGCGGTCGATCTGCGTCACCTTCGTGCCGGTGCGGAGCAGGATGCCGTGCTCGGCGTACCAGGCCAGCGGGTTCAGCACGATCTGATCCAGCGTCTGCTCGCCGGCCAGCACCGGGCTGAGCAGGATGCGGTTGTAGTTGGGGTGCGGCTCGGCGCCGAAGACGGTGATGTCGTACAGATCGGGGGCGATCTTCAGCAGCTCTTCGAGCGTGCGCACACCGGCCATGCCATTGCCCACCATCACCAGCTTGGTTTTTTTCACGCGCATTCCTTCAGACACAGTGAGTGATTAGCAGGGACTGGTTAGCAAGTGCAGTGCCATGGCGACAATGACCGCCATGAGCTTTGACATCGACATCGGCCACGCCAGTGAGCGTGGCCCGCGCGAAGGCAACGAAGATTTCGCCGCTGTGCTGCGCCCGGGCGCGGGCGACCAGCCGCTGGGCTGGATCGCAGCGCTGGCTGACGGCGTGTCCAGTGGCGGTGGCGGCCGCATGGCGGCACAGACGACGGTGCAGTCGCTGGTGCAGGACTACTTTGGCGCACCGCCCACCTGGGACACCACGGTCACGCTGGACCGCCTGATCCGGGCCCAGAACACCTGGCTGGCCGAACACAACCGGCGCCGCGCCTGGGCCCGCGACGCCGGCACGGCGCTGACCACGCTGACCGCGCTGGCGCTGCGCGGGCACAGCTGGACGCTGGCGCATGTGGGTGACTCGCGCGCCTGGCTCATTCGCGACGACCCGCGCGGCAGTGACTGCCAGCAGCTGACGCAGGACCACGCCTTTGCCGGCGAGACCCAAAGCAGCATGCTGTCGCGCGCCATCGGGCTGGACGACCATGTGCAGGTGGACTATCTGCAAGGCGACCTGCAGGTCGGCGACACGCTGCTGCTGACCAGCGACGGCGTACATGGCCCGCTGGCGCGGCGCCGCATCGACGCGATATGCCGCGCCGCCGACAGTGCGCAGGCAGCGGCCGAAGCCCTGGTGCGCGAAGCGCTGGCCGCTGGCGGCACTGACAACGCCACCGCGCTGGTGTTGCGCGTGCGCGGCCTGGATGCAGGCCGCTTTGACGACGTGCTGCTGGCGTCGCGCGTGCTGCCAGCCGCACCTCGCCTGCACGTCGGCAAGGTGCTCGACGGCTACACCGTCACGGCCTTGGTGGCCGACACCGGCGTACACCGGCTGGTGCAGGCGCGCGACAACACCACGCGGGAGCTGGTGGCCATCAAGACCTTGCACGAAAGCCGCGCCAGCGACACCGAAGAGCAGGCCATGCTGGCGCACGAAGCCTGGCTCGGCACACGCCTGACCGAACGCCTGTCGCCGACTGAGGTTTGCGGTTTTGTGCGCGTGCGCGAGGTGCCGCAGGCGACGGCCTTCTACGTCGTCTTCGACTGGCACGGCGGACGCACGCTGGAGCAGCGCCTGGCCGACTCCGTGCGGCCCGGTGTGGCCGACGGGGTTGCGGCGGTCGTGGCCGCCGCAATAGCCATCGGCCGGGCGCTGGGCCGGCTGCACCGCGCCGGCGTCGTACACCGCGACATCAAGCCGGCCAACCTGCACCAGGGTGACGACGGCGTGTGGCGCATCCTCGACCTGGGCGTGGCGGTGTCGGGCCGCGAGCCGCGCGTGCAGCGCACGCTGCTGGCCGGCACACCCAGCTACATGAACCCCGAACAGTGGGGCGCTGGCCCTGACGCTGAACCTGCGCCGGCCGATGCCGGCAGCGACCTCTTTGCGCTGGGCGTCACGCTCTACCAGTGGCTGTGCGGCAAGCTGCCCTATGGCGAGATCGAACCCTACCAGCGCGCGCGCTACCGGCGTGACCCGGTGCCACCGTCGCGCCACCGGCCCGAGGTGCCGATCTGGCTCGACCATGTGCTGGCCAAGGCCGTCGCGCGCGACCCGAAGCAGCGCTTCGAGACGGCTGAAGAGCTGGTGCTGGCGCTTGAGCGTGGCGCTTCGCGGCCGCTGAACCCACCGCTGGCGACGCCGCTGTTGCAGCGCGACCCGGCCACGATCTGGCGCGTGGCTTTTGTCTTGTCGGCCCTCTTCAACGCGCTGCTGATGGGCTGGCTGCTGTTCTTGCCGCGTTGAAGCAGGGCGCGTCAAGATGGCCGCCCCTGTGTGCCCGCGCGGGCGTTTGCGCTTGAGCTGTTCGGGCGCAGCGTGGCGCCGCTGATCCGCGCCCGCCCCCCCTTTTCAGCCCAGGTCCGCGTCCAGCGCAACTGCATCACGCGCATCACGCCAAGCATCAACACCGACAGCAGCGCAAAGAGCACAAAGCCCCACAGGTAGGTGCCCAGGTATTGTTTGGACAACCCCATGGCGTTGGGCACCAGGCCACCGCCCAGGGCGCCGATCTCGCCGATCATCGAGCCCGCCACCGCCGTGGTGGTGGGCCAGCGCAGCGGCACCAGTTGAAAGAGCGCGCCGTTGCCGGCGCCGAGCGCGGCAAAACACAGCATCAAGAGCAGCGTCGTGAGCACCAGCGACGCCGAGGCCAGGCCCACCGCCACCAGCGTGACTGCGACTGCGCACAACACGACGGTTAGCGTGTTGACGCCGCCCCAGCGGTCCGACACCCAGCCACCGGCCACGCGCACGGCCGCGCCCATGAATGCGGCCAGCATCGTCAACTGGCCGGCCTGCACTTTGGTCACGCCGAACTGGTCGTGGTAGTAGGTGGGCAGGAAGGTCGTCAGGCCAATGAAGCCGCCGAAGGTGACGCCGTAGATCAGGCTGAAGGCCCAGCCGTCTTTCTCGAACAGGCAGGCCATGTGCTCGCGCTGGGTGGCGTGCGAATCGACATCGGGCGGCTGCTTGGCGATCAGCACCATCACGAGCATCGGCACCGCTATTGCACCGGCGTGCACCGCATACACCGCCTGCCAGCCCAGCCACAGGGCCAGCGGCGGCGCCACCAGCACCGACACCGCCGTGCCCACGTTGCCGGCACCCACGAGCCCCATCGCCAGGCCCTTGTGCTGCGGCGGGAACCAGCCCGAGCCCAG
>JANNGN010000309.1:0-2441 GCA_031403895.1 Rubrivivax sp.
AAGCGCGCGTCTTCCTTGCGCAGGCGGCTGTCGCCCAGGCCTTGCAGGGCGTCCTTGCGTTGCAGCAGGGTGGGGTCGGTGGGTGCGTTCATGGTGGGTGTGTCCTTGCAACTCAAGCCGTGGCGGTCTGGGATTCGCGCAGCGTCCTGGCCGCACGCTGGATCGCCTTGACGATGTTCTGGTAGCCCGTGCAGCGGCACAGGTTGCCGCTGATGCCGGCGCGTATTTCTTCTTCGCTCGGGTCGGGGTTGTCGATCAGCAGCCGGTAGCTGCGCACCAGCATGCCGGGCGTGCAGAAGCCGCATTGCAAGCCGTGTTCCTTGTAGAAAGCTTCCTGCACCGCGTGCAGCACACCGCCCTGCGTTTTGCCGGTCAGGCCCTCGACCGTCAGCACTTCCGAGCCTTCGCACTGCACCGCCAGGTGGGTGCAACTCTTCACCGACTGGCCGTCGATGTCCACCGTGCAGGCGCCGCAGTGGCTGGTTTCGCAGCCGATGTGCGCGCCGGTGAGGTTGAGTTCTTCGCGCAGAAAGTGAATCAGCAGTGTGCGCGGCTCGACCGCACGTTCCTGCTTGCGGCCGTTGACGGTGAGGGTGATAAGTTGCTTGGACATGGTGTTCGGCTCCTTCAAACAGCGCGGGCAGCGGCGGCACGGATGGCGCGTTTGACCATCTGCCCGGTCATCGCGGTTTTGTATTCACGGTCGCCGCGCAGGTCATCAACCGGGTCGGTGATGGCCATGGCGGCGGCAGCGGCAGCGTTGAGCGTGGCGTCGCTGAGGGGCTGGCCGACCAGCACCTGTTCAGCCGCGGTGGCGCGCAGCGCTTTCGGCGCCACGTTGGTGAGTGCAATGCGCGCGTGGCTGACGCTGCCGCCGCTGCCGCCGCTGAAGCGCAGCACCACGGCAGCACCCGCAGTGGCCCAGTCGCCGGTCTTGCGCTTCAGCTTTTCATAGGCCCACCCGGTGCCCGCCGCGAAGGCCGGCACGCGAATGCTGAGCAGGATTTCATCGTCGGCCAGGTCGGTCAGGTAGATGCCCTGGAAGAAGTCCTCGGCCTTCACCTGGCGCTGGCCTTTGGGCCCTTCGACGGTGAAGGTGGCGCCCACCGCAATCGCCAGCGCCGGGTGGTCGTTGGCGGGGTCGCCATGCGCGATGTCGCCACCGATGGTGCCGCGGTTGCGCACCTGCGGGTCGGCGATCTGCTTCGGCGCTTCGGCCAGCAGCGGCACCTTGGCGCGCAGGATGGCAGACGCGATGAGCGCGCTTTCACGCGTCATGGCGCCGATGACGACGCTGTCGCCGTCTTCGCGGATGCCGCCCAGTTCAGGGATGCGGTTGATGTCGATCAGGTGCGCGGGCGACGCGAAGCGCAGCTTCATCATCGGCAGCAGGCTGTGCCCGCCGGCCAGCAGCTTGGCCTGTGAACCCAGGCTGCCGAGCAAAGCGATGGCCTCAATCACGGTCTTGGGCGCGTGGTAATCGAAGGCGGGTGGAATCATGGGCTTCTCCAGGTCGGGCGGGGTTGGGCTTTTTGGAGCACCCCGGCGCGATTCGGCAACGGACTGGATGCACGCCCCATTGTTGGCACGGATGCGCCACTGTGCATGGCAGCAGGTCTTGTGCCGCGCGGCCCGCCAAGTCCGCCGCTTGCACCCGTGGCAGCAGGGCTGCGCGACCGGCAATCAGGCTGCAGGCGGCCCAGCCAGCCCCGGGAAAACGATGTGCGGGACTAACCCTGACGTGCCGCCGTCGGCGCTGAAGCGCAGCACTTCGTCGGCGATGCCGTAGAGCAAGTGCAAGCAGCCCGTGCCTTGGCCACCACGTGGCGCGGCTCGTCGAGCCCGACCACGCCGCCATCGAAACGCACCGGCAGGACCAGCGGGGGGACGGCGTTGCATGTCGGGGGCGGCCACGCGAGCGACTGAAAGTGCAGCGGTTCACGTTGAATCACGGCGCACCAGCGCGCCCCAACAAGACAAAACCCGCCGGGTCTTGCCACCGGGCGGGTTGCGGGCCGAGCTTGGCGAAGCCTACTTGCGCCGCAATTTCTGGATCGCAGCCAACTGCGCCGCCATGGTCGCGAATTCGCCTTGCGCGGCCGCCAGGTCGATGTCGCTCTTGGCGTTTTTCATCGCTTCTTCGGCCTGCTTTTTCGCCTCTGTCGCCTTGGCTTCGTCGAGGTCGTGGCCGCGGATGGCGGTGTCAGCCAGCACCGTGACCGAGCCCGGCTGCACTTCCAGGATGCCACCGGCCACGAAGACGAACTCTTCTTCCTGGTTGTCGGCGCGCACGATGCGCTCCGCACCCGGCTTGATGCGCGTGATCAGCGGCGTGTGGCGCGGCAGGATGCCGAGTTCGCCGTTTTCGCCCGGCAGGGCGACGAAGGTGGCTTCGCCGGAGAAGATGCTTTCTTCGGCAGAGACGACGTCAACGTGGATGG
>JANNGN010000310.1:0-2500 GCA_031403895.1 Rubrivivax sp.
CAAACGCGCGCCGCGATCCTGGACGCTGCGCTTGGCCTGGCTTCGCACATGGGGCTGGAAGGCCTGTCGATAGGCGCGCTGGCTGAAGTCATGCAGATGAGCAAGTCGGGCGTCTTCGCGCACTTCGGCTCGCGCGAAGAGCTGCAGATCTCGGTCATCCGCGAATACCACGCGCGCTTCGAGGAAGAGGTCTTCTTCCCGGCCGTGCAGGAAGCGCGCGGCCTGCCGCGCCTTCGAGCCTTGTTCGAGCGCTGGATCCGCCGCGTCTCGGTGGAACTGGACTCGGGCTGCATCTACATCAGCGGTGCGGTCGAATTCGACGACCGGCCGGGCCCCGTGCGCGACGCGCTGGCGCAGATGGTTCTGGCCTGGCACGCAGCGCTGGAACGCGCCATTCGCATCGCCATCGACACCGGCGAGCTGCAGCCGCAGACCGATTCGACGCAGATGCTGTTCGAGTTGCACGGCCTGATCCTGGCGCTGCACCACGACGCGCGCTTCCTGCGCACGCCCGGCGCGCTGGACCGTGCGCGCACGGGCTTCGAGCGCATCCTGACTTACTCCAGCGTGGCCGCCGAAACGCCGCGCCGCGCCAGGCGCTGAACCACTTTCACTGTTTTCCCTGCTTCCCGCCTTTTCCGTCTTCCCGCATTCAGGAGTTCCACCATGCCGAGTTACACCCCGCCGTTGCGCGACATGCATTTCGTGCTGCACGAGCTGCTCAACGTCAGCGCAGAACTGAAGCGGCTGCCGCGCCATGCCGAGATGGACATCGACACCCTCAACGCGGTGCTGGAAGAGGGCGGCAAGTTCGCATCCGAAGTGCTGTTCCCGCTCAACATCAGCGGCGACCAGCAGGGCTGCACGCTCGACAAAACGACGCACGAAGTGCATCCGCCTGCCGGCTTCAAGGAAGCCTATGCGCAGTACGTGCAAGGCGGCTGGCCTTCGCTGGCGGCCGACCCCAGCTACGGCGGCCAGGGCCTGCCGATCGTGGTCAACCACTGCTTCTACGAGATGTTGAATTCCGCCAACCAGGCGTGGGCGATGTACCCGGGCCTGTCGCACGCCGCTTACGAGTGCATCCGCGCTCACGGCACGCCAGAGCAGAAGTCAACCTTCCTGCCGCGCCTGACGAGTGGTGAATGGACCGGCACCATGTGCCTGACCGAACCGCAGTGCGGCACCGACCTCGGGCTGCTGCGCACCAAGGCAGAGCCGCAAGGGGATGGCGCGTATCGCTTGAGCGGCCAGAAGATCTTCATCAGCGCCGGCGAGCACGACATGGCGGCCAACATCGTGCACCTGGTGCTGGCGCGCCTGCCTGACGCGCCGGTGGGCAGCAAGGGCATCTCGCTCTTCGCGGTGTCCAAGTTCCTCGTCAACGCCGACGGCACACTGGGTGCGCGCAACCCCATCATCTGCAGCGCGCTGGAGCACAAGATGGGCATCAACGGCAATGCCACCTGCCAGATCATGCTTGACGGTGCCGTCGGCACACTTGTCGGCCAGCCGCACAAGGGCCTGGCGGCGATGTTCGTGATGATGAATGCGGCCCGCCTGGGCGTGGGCAACCAGTCGGTAGGTCTGACCGAAGTGGCTTACCAGAATGCGGTGGCTTACGCAAAAGACCGCCAGCAGATGCGCAGCCTGAGCGGGCCGAAGCACCCCGAGCAACCGGCCGACACCATCATCGTGCACCCCGACGTGCGCAAGATGCTGCTCATCGCGCGCGCCTATGCCGAAGGCGGCCGGGCGCTGGGCATCTACATCGCGCTCTTGATCGACAAGGAACTGAGCAGCGACGACGCCGAAGAGGTCAAGGAATGCGCCGACCTCGTCGCGCTGCTGACGCCCATTGTCAAGGCCTTCCTGACCGACAACGCTTGGGCTGCCACCAGCCACTGCATGCAGGTCTATGGCGGCCACGGCTACATCAAGGAATGGGGCATGGAACAGTACGTGCGCGACGCCCGCATCAACATGATCTACGAAGGCACCAACACCATCCAGAGCCTGGATTTGCTGGGCCGCAAGGTGCTGGGTGACAACGGTGCCAAGCTGAAGAAGTTCGGCAAGCTGGTCAGCGAATTCATCGAGGATGAGGGCACGGATGAGGCGATGCAGGAGTTTGTGAATCCGCTCGCCGACCTGGGCGACAAGGTCACCAAGCTCACCACCGAACTCGGCATGAAGGCCTTCGGCAATGCCGATGAAGTGGGCGCGGCGGCGGTGGACTACCTGCGAATTTGCGGCCACCTGGTGTTCGGCTACTTCTTCGCGCGCATGGCCAAGGTGGCTTTGGCCAAGCAGGCTGAGCTGGCCAAGAACGGCGAAGCGGCCGACCTTTTCTACGCCGCCAAGCTGCACACGGCGCGCTTCTACTTTGCCAAGCTGCTGCCCGAGACGGCGGGGCTGATCCGCACCGCGCGTTCAGGCCTGGCGCCGCTGATGGCGATGGACGAGGCGCTGTTCTAAAGTCGGCTTTCACTTTCAACAA
>JANNGN010000311.1:0-3018 GCA_031403895.1 Rubrivivax sp.
CGCACAACTCAAACGTCAGCGCGGCCTGGTGGACATGGCCGACCTGGAGCGCTGCGCCGAAGCCTTGCTGGGCGACAGCGACATCGCCGGCTGGGTGCAAGAGCGGCTCGACCAGCGCGTGCGCCAGTTGCTGATCGACGAATTTCAGGACACCAGTCCGCTGCAGTGGCAGGCGCTGCACGGCTGGCTGTCTTCTTATGCCGGCGCGGGCGGTGGCGCCAGCGGGCAGCGGCCGTTGTCGGTGTTCATCGTGGGCGACCCCAAACAGAGCATCTACCGCTTCCGCGGCGCCGAGCCCAAGGTCTTTGGTGCGGCGCGCGACTTCGTCGTGCAAGGGCTGGACGGTGTGCTGCTGCAGTGCGACCACACGCGGCGCAACGCACCGGCGGTGGTGGCGGCCATCAACGCCGTGTTCGACGACGCGGCGCGGCTTGACGGCTGGTTGCCCTACCGCGCCCACACCACCTCGTCCGCGGCCACCGGGCTGCTGCGTTGCCTGCCCGGCGTGGCGCGTCCGCCCAAGGCGGCGCCCGGCGCGCGGGCCGCACCGGAGATCTGGCGCGATTCGCTCACCGAGCCGCGCACTGAACCCGAGACCCGCCTGCTCGCTGAAGAAGCCGCGCAAGTGGCCGCTGCGGTGGCGGCGCTGATGGCCGAGCAGGGCCTGATGCCGGGCGAGATCATGGTGTTGGCGCGCCGGCGCATCGTGTTGGCCGCTGTCGCCCAGGCACTCGCGCGCTTGAACGTGCCGCACGTCGTGGCCGAGCCGCTGCGGCTGCATGAATCCCCCGAGGCGCTGGACCTGGTGGCGCTGCTGGACGTGCTGGTTTCGCCGGGCCACGACCTGTCGCTGGCGCGCGCGCTGCGCAGCCCCATCTTCGGCGCTGCTGACGACGACTTGCTGTGGCTGTCGCAGGCAGCGGCTGCGGCACACAGCCCGTGGTGCCGCGTGCTGCTGACCGCTGCCGCGCTGCCGTCCGCAGCCCTGCAGCGTGCGCAAGCGCTGCTGCAGGCCTGGGCGCCGCTGGCGGCCACGCTGCCACCGCACGATTTGCTCGACCGCATCGTGTACGAGGCCGACGTGCTGCCGCGCCTGGCCGCTGCCGTGCCCGCAGCGCGGCGTGCGGCCGCCGAACACGCCGTGCAGTCACTGCTGGCCGCCACGCTGGAGCAGGGCGGTGGCCGCTTCAGCACCGTCTATGGCTTCGTGCGCGAGGTGCGCGCCGGCCGCGTGCGCGCTCCCGGCGTGGCGCCCGCTGCGGCCGTGCAGTTGCTCACCATCCACGGCGCCAAGGGCCTGGAGGCGCGCGCCGTCGTGGTGGCCGACGCCGACCCCGCGCCGCGCCCGTCCGAACGCGCGCTGCTGCTGGTGGACTGGCCGGTCGAGCGCAGCGCGCCGCGCCGTGTCGCCTTCATGCTCTCGGCGGCCGAGCCCCCGCCATCGCTCGCAGACGCCTGGGCGCTGGAGGCGCAGGCGCAGGCGCGAGAACAGCTAAACAGCCTGTACGTGGCGATGACGCGGGCGCGTGAATGGCTGGTCTTCAGCCGCACAGAACCGCGCTCGCAGGGCAGCGTGCGTTCTTGGTGGGCACGTGTGCAGGGGCAGGCCACGCCGTGGTCGCCGGATGGACCCGCAGCCGTTGCAGCGGCCATCGACGTTCAGGTGGCGGTGTCTCCGCGCTGGGCCGGCGCGCTGCCCGCAACGCTGCCCGGTGCGGCCGAAGACGCCCGCACCGCGCGCATCGGCCAGGCCGTGCACCGGGTGCTGGAGTGGGCCGCCAGCGCGCCAGCAGCGGCCGATCTGCAGGCCCTGAGCCAGGCCGCAGCGGCCCAGTTTGCGCTGCCCGCCACGGCGGCCGACAGGGTCCGGCAGGCCGCCGCCGCCGTGTTGCACAGCCCGGGCTGCGCGCGCTTTTTCAGCGGCAGTGGCTTGCGCTGGGCCGGCAACGAAGTGCCCGTGCCGTGGTTGGGCCAGCTCTTGCGCATCGACCGCCTGGTGGCGATGGAAGAGGGTGGCCAGACGACCTGGTGGGTGCTGGACTACAAGCTGCGCAGTGACCCGGCAGCCATCGAGTCTTATCGACAGCAGTTGCGAGGCTACGTGGCCGCAGTGCAGGCGTTGCAACCGGCGGACGCGGTGCGCGGCGCCTTCATCACCGGGCTTGGGCAACTGGTCGAGCTTTGACCTGCGCCAAAGTGCGCACCGTTTGCGCCGCTGTTCGATGCACCGCCCAGGCCCCGTTCGGGCTTCAATGCGGCAACCATGTCTGCATCCAGCCCCGATCCGTCGGCCCCCGCGCGCGCCAGCGCTGTGCGCTGGTTCGGCCGGCTGCAACTCATTCGCCTGCTGGGCAAGAGCGAACGCACGATGGCCTGGCGCGTGGCCGACCCGCGCAGCGGGCAAGAACTGATGCTGGTGCTGCCGCGTGTGCAACCTGCCGATGCTGCCGCGCTGGAGCAGTGGCAGCTTGCGGCGCGGCAGGCGGCGCGGCTGAACCACCCGCAATTGGCCGCCGTGGTCGAACACGGCGTGCAGGACGGCTGGCCTTTTGTCGCCTATGACCCGCGCGACGGCAGCGCGCTGGCCGAGCGCAACGCCAGCAAGTGCCTGCCGGGTGCCGAAGCCGCTGGCCTGGCGGCACAAGCGCTGCAAGGACTGGCCTTTGCGCACGAAGCCGGCGTCGCCCACCACGATTTGCAGCCCTACCTGCTGCTGCTCAGCGAGAGTGGCCAGGTGCGCGTGGCAGGCCTGGCCGTGGCCGCCGAGATGGCGCAGCGCGCGGGCACTGCCGGCGCGGCCCGCCATGCTGGCGCAGCGCCGGCCACCGACTCCATCACCCTCAGCAGCCAGCGCCAAGCCGCCGAGCGCGATGTGCTGGCCGTGGGCGTGCTGCTGCACGGCCTGCTGGCTGGCAGCGGCGCGCTCGAAGACGCCGATGTCGGACGCGTCATCCAGCGTCTGCCGCCTTTCAGTGGCACCTTCGGTCGCGACATCGTGCGCCTGCCCTGGTCCACCAC
>JANNGN010000312.1:0-2716 GCA_031403895.1 Rubrivivax sp.
CGTGCATGGCGAATTCGTGGCCGAGACGGCGCGCCAGTTGATCTACGCGCAATACGGTGACGAGGCCTACAGCCGCGGCATCAACGTCTTCCTGACGGTCAGCGCGGTTGACCAGATGGTGGCCTACCGGGCGCTGCGCAAAGGCTTGATGGACTATGAACTGCGCCAGATCTACCGCGGCCCCGAGGCCTATGTCGATCTGCCGGCCGACGTGTCGCTGATCGATGCGCGCGTGGCCGAGGCTTTGTCTGAACACGCCGACAACGGCGAATTGCGTTCTGCCGTGGTGCTGGAAGCCACGCCGCGCAAGGTCACCGCCATGCTGCAGTCGGGCGACACGATCACCGTCGTCGGTGAAGGCCTGAAGCCGGTGACCTCGGGTTTGTCGGACAAGGCGGGGCCCAAGATCCAGATCCGCCGCGGCGCGGTGGTGCGCGCGTACCGCCACCCCACCAACCCCAAGATCGACTGGATGCTGACGCAACTGCCCGAGGTGCAGGGCGCGATGGTGGCGATGGACCCGCGCAGTGGCGCTTTGCGCGCGCTGGTGGGTGGTTTCGACTTCGGCAAGAACAAGTTCAATCGCGTCACGCAGGCCTGGCGCCAGCCGGGTTCCAGCTTCAAACCCTTCATCTACTCGGCAGCGCTGGAAAAAGGTTTTACGCCGGCCACCATCGTCAACGATGCGCCGCTGTTCTTCGACGCCGGCGCCACTGGCAGCCAGCCCTGGGAGCCGAAGAACTACGACGGCAAGTTCGAAGGCGCGATGCCGCTGCAGACGGCGTTGGCGAAGTCGAAGAACATGGTGTCGATCCGCATCCTCAATGCCACCGGCACCGCCTTTGCGCAGAGCTGGCTCGACAACTTTGGTTTTGACCGCGAAAAACACCCGGCCTACCTGACGATGGCGCTGGGCGCCGGCTCGGTGACGCCGATGCAGATGGTCACCGCCTACAGCGTCTTTGCGAATGGCGGCCACCTGCTGCCGCCGATGCTGATCCAGCGCGTCACCGACAGCAAGGGCAAGGTGCTGCTGCAAGCGCAGGCGCCGGTGCTTGACGAGAGCCTGCGCAGCCTGCCGGCGCGCAATGCGTTCGTGATGAGCACGCTGCTGCAGGAGGTGGCACGCAGCGGCACGGCGGCGCGCGCGCAGGCCACGCTCAAGCGGCCTGACCTCTATGGCAAGACGGGCACCACCAACGACTCGATGGACGTCTGGTTCGCCGGCTTCCAGCCGACGCTGGCGGCGGTGGTCTGGATCGGCTACGACAACCCGCGCAAGCTCGGTGACCGCGAAACCGGCGGCGGGCTGTCGCTGCCGGTGTGGATCGAATTCATGCAGCATGCGCTGAAGGGCGTGCCGGTGCAGGAACTCACGGCGCCAGCCGGCGTGGTGCGCTCGGGCAACTACTGGGTTTTCGAAGAGTTCGCAGGGGGTGGTGGCGTTGCGAGCCTGGGCCTGCAAGACGCGGTGCCGCAGCCGCCCAGCGCCGAAGAGCGCAGCAGCATCCTCGACCTTTTCAAACGCTAGTTGGACCACCCCGGAGCGGCCGTTGGCGCTCGCAGCGAGGACCAGTCCCCCAGACTGTTCCTCGTCTTGCTCGCCCCCTCAAGGGGCTGAGCCCGGACGCGATAGGCCCTGTGGGCCTATCGCGCCTGGCGAAGAGTCGGGCCACTGGCCCGACGCAGCCTGCAAGGCGCGCTGACGGCCCGGCGGAGCCGGTTCCGCGGCGCCTGCTTGATGCGCTTGTGCGCGGGTCAGAACTGCAGTGGCATGCCGCCTTGCGCGCTGGCGTGCTGCGACAGCGCCTGCACAAATTCGCTGCCGTCGCGCGTGTTGCGCCATTGGCCTGCCACCCAGCGGTAGTGAAAGCCGCCGTCGCGCGCGGCCAGCCACACCTCGTGCAGCGGCGGCTGGGTGTTGATGATGATCTTGCTGCCGTTCGGAAAGCTCAGCTCCAGCAGGCCGCCGGTGCGCTGGGTGTCGATGTCGATGCGGTCTTCCTGCAGCCAGCGGTCGGCGGCGGCCTCGATGCCTGAGAGCAGCGCGCTGGTCTCGCGCTGGTAGTCCACGTCGCTGAGCGACGAGTCGGCAGGGGCCGTGCTCATAGAATCCTTTGCATGCATGTTCGACCTGTGAAGAGTGTATCGAGCCGACGCGTCCAGTCCACCCGGCTGGCGCTGACCGCGCTGCTGGCAGGGCTGGTTTTGCTGGCTTCAGCCTGCGGCCAGAAGGGGCCGCTGACGCTGCCTGCGGCCAACAGCAGTGCGGCATCGGCGCCGGCGCGATGATGCTGCCCGGCGCCCCCTTCCTGGCTCGCGAAGATGGTGAACTGCGCCTTGAGGGCCACGCGCTGACAGACCTGGCGCAGCGCTTCGGCACGCCGCTCTTCGTGTACTCACGCGCGGCCATGTTGTCAGCTTTGGCGTCCTACACCCGGGCTTTGCAAGGCCGCCGCAGCCTCGTGTGTTACGCCATGAAGGCCAACTCCACGCTCGCGGTCTTGCAGACTTTTGCGCAGGCTGGCTGCGGCTTCGACATCGTGTCTGGCGGTGAATTGGCCCGTGTGCTGGCTGCCGGCGGCGACCCGGCGAAGGTCGTGTTCTCCGGCGTGGGCAAGACCCGCGCCGACATGCGCCAGGCCTTGCTGGCCGGTGTGCGCTGCTTCAATGTCGAAAGCCTGGGCGAGATCGATGCGCTCGACGAGGAGTCCCG
>JANNGN010000313.1:0-7358 GCA_031403895.1 Rubrivivax sp.
TTTCCTGACTGAACACGATGTGCTCACCGGCGCGCTGAACCACCGCGACTTCAGCCACCGGGTTGAGCAGGCTTGCGGGCAGGCTTACAAACAGGCTCGCGAGCGGGCTTGCGCGCAGACAGGCGACGGCGACGCCACCGAAGCCAGCGGCCTGGCCGTGATCTGCATCGACCTCGACGGCTTCGGCGAGATCAACGACCGCCATGGCCACGCGGTGGGCGACGAACTGCTGCGCCGCACCAGCGAGCGGCTGCAAAGCGTGCTGCGCGGCGCCGACCTGCTGGCCCGCCTGGCCGGCGACCGTTTCGCGGTGCTTCAGTACGGCGCGGCCGACGGCGGCTCGGTGACGGCGCTGGTGCAGCGCATCGTGAGCCGGCTCGGTGAGCCGCACGACCTGCCCGGCCTGCCAGGTGCCGTGCACGTGAGCGCCGGTGTCGGCGCTGCGCTGCACGGCGTTGACGGCGACGATGCCAGCGCGCTGATGAACAACGCAGAACTGGCGCTGCTGCGCGCAAAGGCCAGCGGACGCGGCGCGTGGAGCTTCTACGACGCCTCGCTCGACCGCCGGCTGCAAGAGCGCCGGGCCCTGGCCAACGACCTGCGCGAGGCGCTGGCCCAAGGCGGCTTGCGGCTGCACTTCCAGCCCGTGTACGGCACCACCGCAGCCGCCCTCATCGGCTACGAGGCGCTGGCACGCTGGCCGCACCCCACACGCGGCCTGGTGGCGCCGGCCGAATTCATTCCGCTGGCCGAGCAGACCGGCCAGATCCAGGCCCTGGGCCGCTGGGTGCTGGCGGCAGCCTGCAGCGAAGCAGCCACCTGGCCGGTGCACCTGTCGGTGGCGGTCAACCTGTCGGCTGCGCAGTTCGGCGGCGGCGCGGCCAGCCAGGCCATCGTGGCCGAAGTGGCCGATGCGCTGCAGCGCAGTGGCCTGGCACCCAGCCGGCTGGAACTGGAGATCACCGAGTCGCTGCTGATGAACCACACCGAACAGGTGCTGGCCACGCTGCACGCGCTGCGCGCACTGGGCGTGCGCATTGCGATGGACGATTTCGGCACCGGCTACTCGAGCCTGGCCTATCTGTGGCGCTTTCCCTTCGACAAGCTGAAGATCGACCGCGCCTTCACGCAGGGCCTGGCCACCGACCCGCGCGTGGCCGTGATCGTGCGGTCGATCGTGACGATGGCGCACTCGCTGTCGATCCGCGTCAACGCAGAAGGCGTGGAGACCGTGGCGCAGCGCGACGCGCTGTGGCTGCAGGGTTGCGATGAACTGCAGGGTTATCTGCTGGGGCGGCCGGTGCCAGTCGAACGGCTGGTACACCGCGAAGCCGGGGTGACCCTGGCTGCGGTGTGGATGGCGCGTGAACGGGGTGCGCTGGTGGCGCGGGTCTGAGCGCAGTCGCCGAGGCAGACGCAGACTCAGCCAACATGGCGGCATGCTCAGCCCACCCGCCCCTGCAGCCTAGACCTGCATGTTCATGATCTCGCTGTAGGCCTGCACCAGCCGGTTGCGCACCTGCAGCGTGGCCTGAAAGCCGATCTGGGCTTTTTGCATCGCCACCATCGTCTCTTCAATGCTCACGGCCGGGTTGTCCAGCGTCACCTCGCGTTGCAGCCGGCCGGCTTCGAACTGGCTCTTGCTGACGTCCTTCAACGCATCGGCCATCGCGGCCCGAAAGCCACCCGCAACGCCGTCCGCACCATCCGTGCGCGGCGTGCCGTCGGGTCGCAGCCCGGCGCGCGCCACGGCGGCCTGAAAGTCGAAGGGCTTGATGCGGAGGTCGTTCATGGTGTGACGCGACTGTAGGCGCCGCACGGTCATGCCATGGGCCCGATCTGGCGCGCCTTTGCCCGCTTTCTCGCGCTGAAGTTTGAGCCGGCTGCAGCCACCATTGCCGCAGACAAAGGACGCCCCCGCCCCCCATGGACAACGCCGTCGCCACGACCACCACTGCTTCTCTTGCCACCACGCTGGTGCCCGCCACACCCAGCGTGGCAGCGCGCTGGCAGGCCCTGCCCGCGCGCCTGCAACTGGGCGCCACGCTGGGCGCTGTCGGCCTGGCTGCGGTGCTGGTGCTGATGTTCAGCAGCGCGCGCGACGCCGACTACCGGCTGCTGTTTCCGAACCTCAGCGACAAGGACGGCGGCGCCGTCATCGAGCGGCTGACGCAGATGAACGTGCCCTACCGCTTTGCCGAGGGCGGCAGCACGATCATGGTGCCGGCCGGGCGCGTGCATGAACTGCGCATGAAGCTGGCGTCAGCGGGCTTGCCTTCGGGTGGTTCCGGTGGCGCAGGCAGTGCAGCCGGTTATGAACTGCTCGACAAGAACAGCTTCGGCCAGACCCAGGGCCAGGAACGCATGAAGATGCAGCGCGCCATCGAAGGCGAGCTCACGACCACCATCCAGGCGCTGGAATCGGTGAAGTCGGCGCGCGTACACCTGGCGCTGCCCAACCAGAACGGCTTTTTTCGCGAGCAGCAAAAGCCCTCGGCATCGGTCGTGCTCACGCTGCATGCGGGCCGCACGCTGGAGCGTGGCCAGGTGGCCGGCATCGTGCGCGTGGTCTCGGGCAGCGTGCCTGAAATGCAGGCCCGCGCGGTGAGCGTGGTTGACAGCACCGGCGCCCTGCTCTCGGGTGCGGGTGAAGACGACGTCGCGGGCGGATCGCCAGGCCTGGACTCGCACCAGCTGCAGTACCGGCGCGAACTGGAAGCCGGCCACCTGAAACGCGTGCTGGCGCTGCTGGAGCCGGTGGTGGGCCGCGACAACGTGCGCGCCAGCATCACGGCCGACCTCGACTTCTCGCAAGTCATGCGCACCGCAGAAGCCTACGGCCCGAACCAGGGCGCAGAAGCCAAGCCCGCCGTGCGCGAACAGCGCAGCGAAGAATCCAGCCAGCCCGGCAGCGCCAACCCGGCGGGTGTGCCCGGCGCCACCAGCAACCAGCCGCCGGTGCCGGCGCAGGCGCCCATCAATGGCGCCGCGCAGGCGCTGCAGGGCGCGCAGGGTGGCAACGCCAGCGCCGCCGCGACGCGCCGCGAAGCCGCGACGCGATTCGAAGTCGATAAGACCGTCACCGTGACCAAGGCCGCAGTCGGCACCGTGCGCCGCCTGAACGCGGCCGTGGTGGTGAACCACCGCAGCAGCACCGACCCCAAAGGCAAAACGGTGAGCACGCCGCTGGGCGAAAAAGAGATCGAACAGCTGACCGCACTGGTGCAGCAGGGCATTGGCTTCAACGCCGAACGCGGCGACGTGGTGAAGGTCGTGAACGCGCCCTTCCGCGGCGAGCCCGCGACGGCGGTGGACGAACTGCCGCTGTGGAAACAAGGCTGGCTGATCGACCTGTTGCGCAGCGCCAGCGCGCCGCTGGCGCTGGCCCTGGTGGCGCTGGTGATCGTCTTCAAGCTCATCAAGCCTGCCCTTGCCGCAGTGCTGGCGCCGCCCCCGCCGCCGCAACCCGGCAGCAGCCTGAACGAGGTGGTGGACGGCGACGCGGGCGCGGCGGCGCAGGCCGCGCTGCCGGCACCGCAGTCCTCACGCCACAACGACCGGCTGCTGGCCGCCCGCGCCATGGCCAAAGAGAACCCGGCGGCGGTGGCCAGCATCGTGCGCGGCTGGGTCAACGGCGAAGCGACCTGAGCAAGCCATGGCAGCCGCGATGGACGACGAAGGGTTGGAAAGCGCCGCCATCCTGCTCATGAGCCTGGGTGAAGAGGCCGCCGCCGAGGTCTTCAAGCACCTGGTGCCAAAGGAAGTGCAGCGCCTGGGCGAAACCATCGCGCGCATGAAGAGCGTGACGCGCGAGCGCGTTGAAACTGTGATGGACGACTTCGAGAAAGTGGCGGCCAGCGAAAGCATGCTGGTGGCCGACAGCAACGAATACGTCAAGAGCGTGCTGCGCAAGGCGCTGGGCGAGGACAAGGCCAAGCTGCTGATCGACCGCATCCTGCAAGGCAACGACGTGAGCGGCATCGAAAGCCTGAAGTGGATGGACGCACAAAGCGTGGCTGAACTGCTGCGCAACGAACACCCGCAGATCGTGGCCGCCATCCTGGTGCATCTGGAATTCGACCAGGCGGCCGAGGTCCTGAAGCTGTTCAGCGAACGCCAGCGCAATGAAGTCATGGTGCGCATCGCCACGCTGGACGGCATCCAGCCGGCCGCGCTGCGCGACCTGAACGATGTCATGAGCAAGGTGCTGGCCGGAGGCGACCGCGGCAAGAAGAGCAGCATGGGCGGCGCCAAGACGGCGGCCGAGATCCTGAACATGATGGGCTCGGCCGTCGAGACCAGCGTGCTCGACTTTGTGCGCGAAGCCGACAACGATCTGGCGCAGAAGATCATGGACAACATGTTCACCTTCGACGACGTGGAGAAGGTTGACGACAAGGGCATCCAGGCGCTGATGAAGGAAGTGCAAAGCGAATCGCTGGTGATTGCACTGAAAGGCGCCTCGCCGGCGCTGCGCGACAAGATCTTCAAGAACATGTCGTCGCGCGCGGCCGAAACGCTGAAGGAAGACCTCGACTCGCGCGGCCCGGTGCGGCTGTCTGAAGTGGAAGCCGAGCAGAAGGAATTGCTGAAGATCGTGCGCCGCCTGGTTGACGAAGGCCAGATCGTGCTCGCCGGCGGCGGCGATGAGCAGTTTGTTTGAGGGCGCCGGCGCATGAACAAACCATCCTTCAAGAACGTCCCCAGCCCGCCCGGCTCGAAAGCCGGCACGGCCTACACGCGCTTCATCCCGCGCGAAGAACTGGGTGACTTTGCAAGCTGGCAGCCCGGTACCTTTGGCGGTGCGGATGGCGCGCGGACGGCCGCGCAGCCAGCCGAAAAGGCAGCCGCCGCTGCTGAGCCCAGCGCCGCCGATTGGCAGGCCCGCGTGGCCGCCGCGCGCCAGGCGGGATACCTGGACGGCTACCGCGACGGGCTGGTGGCGCTGGAAAACTTCAAGCAGGCATTTGCCCAGCAGGCCACGTCGCAGGTGGGCGCGCTGCTGGACGCCTTTGACGCCCAGTTTGCCGAACTCGACACGCAACTCGCCAAGACCCTGACCGACACCGCCGTGCAACTGGCGCAGCAGGTGCTGCGCTGCGAACTGGCGCAGCGGCCTGAACTGGTGGCCCACGTGGCCGCCGAAGCCGTCAACGCCATCATGCTGAGTGCGCGCCAGATTGCCGTACACGTGCACCCGCAAGACTTGCCGCTGGTGGCCGACGGCGCCGAAGAAGCGCTCAGCGCGCGCGGCGCCCGCCTGCATGCCGACGCGTCCGTGGCGCGCGGTGGCGTGCGCGTCCACAGCGACGTCGGCGACATCGACGCCCGCATTGCCGTGCGCTGGGCGCAGGCGGCGGCGGCGCTGGGGTCGAGCCTGGCGCTGGATGAAGCGCCATGACGGCCGTTGCGACCCTGGTGCAACGGCGCGCGCAGCGCTGGCAGCGCTATCTGGCCGACGTGCAGGCCTACGCGCAGCTGCCGCAGCCGCTGGAGTCCGTCGGCACCCTGCTGCGCGTGACCGGCCTCGTGCTCGAAGCGGCGGGCGTGCGCGTGCCGGTCGGTTCGGTCTGTGAAATCTTCTCCGACGGCCAGGCCCCGGTGCTGGCCGAGGTGGTGGGCTTCAACGGCGACCGCGCCTTCCTGATGCCCACCGGTGAACTGCACGGCATGAGCAGCGGTGCGCGTGTGGTGCCGCGCCCGGCGCCACGTGCGCCACCGCGCTGGGGCCAGGAAAACCACCCCTGGCGGCGCAGCGAAGACCGCGGCCTGCACCTGCCGATGGGCGACGGGCTGCTGGGCCGTGTCGTCGATTCGCACGGCCAGCCGCTGGACCGCCAGGGCCCGATCCACAACGTGTACCCCGAACCGATGGTGCGCCGGCCCATCAACGCGATGGACCGCGACCCCATCCGCACACCGCTGGACACCGGTGTGCGCGCCATCAACGCGCTGCTCACGGTGGGCCGTGGCCAGCGCATCGGCCTCTTTGCCGGCACCGGCGTGGGCAAGAGCGTGCTGCTCGGGATGATGGCGCGCTACACCGCAGCCGACGTGATCGTGGTCGGCCTGATCGGCGAACGTGGGCGCGAGGTGAAGGAATTCATCGAAGAGATCCTGGGTGACGAAGGCCGCGCACGCAGTGTCGTCGTCGCTGCACCGGCCGATGCACCACCGCTCGTGCGCCTGCAGGGTGCCAGCTACGCCACCGCGATTGCCGAACACTTCCGCGACCGCGGCCAGCACGTGCTGCTGTTGATGGACAGCCTGACGCGCTTCGCGATGGCGCAGCGCGAGCTTGCACTGGCGATTGGCGAGCCGCCCGCCACCAAGGGCTATCCGCCGAGCGTGTTTGCCAAGTTGCCGCAGCTCGTGGAACGCAGTGGCAACGGCCTGCACGGCATGGGTTCGATCACCGCCTTCTACACCGTGCTGAGTGAAGGCGACGACCCGCAGGACCCGATTGCCGACGCGGCACGCGGCATTCTGGACGGCCACATCGTGCTGTCGCGCGAGCTGGCCGAAAGCGGCCACTACCCGGCCATCGACATCGAACGCTCGGTCTCGCGCGTGATGACGGCCGTGGCCCCGCGTGAACACCTGCAGGCCGCGCGCCGCATGCGCCAGTTGCTGAGCAAGGTGAACAAGGCGCGCGACCTGATCCAGCTTGGTGCCTACCAGGCCGGGCACGACGCCGAGCTGGACACCGCCGTGCGGCTGCAGACGCAGATGAACAGCCTGCTGCAGCAGGACATGCATGAACCGGCGGCGCTGGACAGCAGCCGCGCGCAACTGTGCCGGCTGATGAACGTTTGACGATTGCTGGACGCCAGGACACCGCCATGACCCAGTCGCTGCAAACCCTGCTCGCGCACGCCGAACGCGAGCGCGACGACGCCATGGCCGTGGTGCTGCAGGCCGAAGAGCACGGCCGCAAACTGCGCCAGCAGTGGCAACAGCTGCAGGCCTACCACGCCGACTACGCGGCACGCGCGCCCACGCTGGGCGGCCGCGCCGCACCCATCGACACACTGCGCAGCCACCACGCCTTCATGCAGCGCCTGGACCAGGCCCTGGCGCAGCAGCAAGGGCTGCTGCAGGCGGCGGAGCAACGCGTCACGCAGCAGCGCCAGACGCTGCTGGCGCTTGAGACCCGCGTCGCGTCGGTGCGCAAGTTGCAGCAGCGGCGGCTGCAAGAAGCGCAACGCAACGCACAGCGGCTGGAGCAGCGGCGCAGTGATGACGGCGCCACACGGCGGCGAGCGGAAGACACCGCCATGCAGCGGTGCATCGACGACAGCGCCGCGCAGCGGTGCATCGACGACAGCGCCGCGCAGCGGTGCATCGACGACAGCGCC
>JANNGN010000314.1:0-3450 GCA_031403895.1 Rubrivivax sp.
GGCGGGCGTGGCGCAATCC
Source organism: Rubrivivax sp. (assembly GCA_031403895.1). Lineage (GTDB taxonomy): Bacteria > Pseudomonadota > Gammaproteobacteria > Burkholderiales > Burkholderiaceae_C > Rubrivivax. The sequence goes on from JANNGN010000314.1 coordinate 20, forward strand.
TGTGCCTGGATGATTCGCCGGCCGTGCCGCACATTTACAGTGGCCGCCCAACCACATGCGGGAGGCACCATGAAGAATGTGCAAGCGCTGGCCACCAGCGCCGTGCTGATGCTGCTGGGCACAGCGGCCAGCGCCCAGTCCGAAGCCCCCACCGAGCCCCGCACCTGGCTGCAGCTACAGGCCACGTCTGCAACCTGGCGCATGCAGACGCGCGGCGACTACTATTTCAGCCAGCAAAACACGCCGCCGCTGCAACTGGAATCCGAACTGGGCCTGCCTGAACGCGGCACGATCAGCGGCATCGCCTTCGGCCGCCGCATCGGGCAACGCTGGCGCATTGAACTCGAACACACCACGTCGCGGCGGCGCGGCGGCACGCTGCTGCAGCGCGACGTGGCCGCCGACGGCGTGCTCTTCAGGGCCGGCACGCCGATCCAGTCTGATGTCCAGCTGGCCACGCTGCGCGTGAACGGCGGCGTGTCGCTGCTGATGAGCCCAGCGGCCGAAGTCGGCTTGAGCTTTGGCGGCGAGTGGATTGAGCTGGCGCGGCGCTTCGAAGGCAGCGGCGTGCCCGACTTCGCAACGCCACAACAGCCGCCCAGCGCGCAGCGCACGTCGGCCAGAGACACAGCACCGATCCCCTTACTGGGTCTGTATGGTCACTACGCCTTCACCCCGGCCTGGCGTGTCACAGGCCGTGCCGAGTTTGGCGTTGACGGCGCCAGCTACCGCAAGCTGAGCGCAGGTGTGCAGTGGCGCGCCACACCCCACCTGGCGCTGGGCGCTGGTTACCGCCATGGCAGCGCCAACCTGGACGTGCTGTTCGGCTTCATCGCCTGCTGCACGCACCTGGTGCTGGACTACCAGGCGCACGGGCCAGCGCTGAGCCTGGACCTGTCGTTCTGAGCCATCAGCTTCAGGCCAGAAAACCGCGCTCGCGAAGCAGGGCTTCCAGCGCTGCGGAATCGCGCTCAAAAGTGTGCGGCGCGTACTTGATGTCGCTGGTGTAGTACTGCGCCAGCGACGTGATGCCCAGCTCGTCCATCTTGTCGATCATGGGCTGGCCCATGCTGCGGTAACGCGCCCAGCCCTTCACTTCACGCGCGCCGAAGTGCTGGTCGATGTCCTCGGCGCTTGGCCGCTGGTAGGTCTCATTGTGGATCCATGCTGAGGGCGGCAAGCGGTCGCGCTGCGCGGGCGCCTCGGCGGGCCAGCCCACCACCATGCTGGTCACGGGCAGGCAGTGGTGTGGCATCTGCAAGTAGTCGGCAATGGCGCGCATGCTGTGCAGCGTGGTGCCCATGTAGCAGATGCCCAAGCCGTGGCTCTGCAGCGCGAGCGCGGTGGTCTGCGCCAGGATGATCGCGTCGAAGGACGCCACATGCCAACTGATCAGGTTGCCGAAATTCAGCCGCGCGCCGCGCTGCGCCAGCCACTGGCGGGTGCGGAAGCTGTCGGCACAGAAGGTCAACACCAGCGGTGCTTGCTGCACCATCGGCTGGCCGAAGTGCAGTTCGCACAAGTGTGCCTTGCGCAGCGCGTCTTGAGTCTTGATGACCGACACCATGTTCAGATTGCCGCTGGACGATGAGCCCGAAAGTGCCTGCGTCAGCACGTTGTCGATCAGGCCAGCTTCGATGGCTTTGTCTTCGTACTGGCGGATGGAGCGGTGCGCGTGCATCAGGTCGGCAAAGGTGGAGGTCGTGGTCATGGCTGGGTGGGCGGTTCCTGATGGGGGGACCTGGGTGGAGTGATGTGTCGGCGTCCCCCCATGATGCCAATGCCGGGCGCGGCACCTGCGCTGGTGCCGGCCTGTTCGATCACTCCCGAACTCGCCCCGCCCCCTCGCCCGGGCCAGCGCCGGCCAGAGCGGCCAGAGCGGCCAGTTCCGCACGCCGAGCCAGATCATCCGGCTGATGGGCGGGGGGATGGGCGGGCGGATGGGCGGGAGGATGGGTGAGAGGCGTTCAGCGGCGCTCGAGCCAGGCCGTCGGCTGCGGCGGGCGACTGCGGTAGTCCGCAGTTCCTTCAACCCGGCGCTGGAACTCCTCACGCCCTGCGCAGTGGGTTTCGCCGTAACCCTTGAGCAGGCGCGGCAGCCGTGCCTCCTCGAGCGCGGCATCGCTGCGCGCGTCAGCGAGCGAGCGCTCCAGCAAGGCCAGCCAGTCCGCCATGGCAGCCTGCTCGCGCGCGAAGCGCAGCGAGTGCGGCCGCAGCGGCCGCAACGCGCTTGCCAGGCGCAGCGCCAACGCCCCTGTGACGGACGATGTCTGCAGCGTGACCGCCCTGCCCGTGTTCCGCAGCGCGCCGCGCGCCAATGCATGGCGCTCCAGCCACAGGCCGAGGCGGCGCGGCAGGATGGCCGCAATCTCCAGCGCGCTGGGCTTGAAAAAGTCATAGACCCGCACGACATCGGCGTCGCTGGCGTTCACCTCGCGGCGGATGCGCGCCAGCCGCGCCGCACGCGACTTCAGCGACGCCACCTGGATCACGTCTTCGTAGCACATCCACAGCGCCAGGTAGCGCGCGGTCTCGCGCGCCACGGCGTGCATTGGTGCTGCGAGCGGGCGGCTTGCCTCGGCACGCACGATGCGCTCAAGATGATCGAGGTAGCGCTTGCCATACGCCAGGCCCTGGTAGGCAGTGGTCTGCGCGGCGCCCCAGCGCGCGAACTCCGCCACCGCTGCGGGTAACGCGGCGATGCGTGCGGCCAGCGCCGCGTGCGGCGGCGGGGCCCGCGGCGCATCGCGATCCGGACGCGGCGGCTCGGCATCGCTCGGTTCGCGGGCGGCCTGCGCTGCGTCGTCCGTGGACGCGAGCTGCCAAGCATCAGTGAACGCCGCCAGGCTTTCAGCAACGCCCACCCCGGCCGCGCGGATCGCTGCCTCGCACGCGCTCACAGCAAGCCCCAACGCACCGCTGCCGGCCAGCGCGCCGAACAGCGCGGCGCTGATGTCGGCGCGGTGGCGCGAGCACAGCGCCTGCATGTCAAAGAGCACGGCTCGCCGCGACAGTGCATACGCGGCATCGACGATGCGCTGGCTGTCGAAGCGGCCGTCTCCGGCGGCGATCTTCTCGCGCGTGGTGTAAACCCGGTGCGTCGACGCGACGAGGGTGGTGCGCGCCGGCGTGCTCATGCCGCGTTCGAGCATGCGCGCGGCCTCCAGCAGTTCGGCGCAGACCAGAACGTCGACGCGTCCGGGCATCGGCGTCAACCCCAGCACCGGTGGCGGCGCGCCTGGCGGCGTAGCGACGATCTCCAGGTTGTTGGTGGTCGCGCCGGTGCGTTGCGACACGCCAGGCGTCGAGTAGCCTGCACGCTCAAGCCCTGCGCTCGGGCCGCGTGGGCGATCCAGTCGGACAGCACGCCGCCACCCTGGCCTCTTCATCGACGCGGTTGCCTTCGTACGGCATCATCTGGACGATTGCCG
>JANNGN010000315.1:0-12122 GCA_031403895.1 Rubrivivax sp.
CTTCGCGAAACCTTCGCGCCCTCTGCGTCCGGCTGTCCGCTCCCTCGCGATTTGCTATTAATTTCGTAGCACGCTACGCAGGAGGTACGGGCGCTACAGCCCTATTTGACACCAATCTGACAGTCCGGGCTCAGCGCCAGCCGCGGTGGAAATGCCGGCGGCCGTGCCAGCCGCCATGCCATCCGCGCGAATAGCCGAGGTTCAGCGAGAAGCCGATTGGCGGATACACATAGGTCTGCGGCCAGGGATAAGCCGGATACACGTAGACCGGCGGGGCATAGGCCACGAGCGGCTGCGCCTCGACCGGCCCATACGCGCGGCCATCGCCCGAGAGCACCACGCCAGGCTCCGGCATCACGTTGCGCCAGGGCGCGTTGTCGTCGGCCAGCGGCGCGGGCGCCATCGAAGGGCCCTGGCTGATGGCCACCTACAAGCTCGACGCGTCGCAGGCGCGGCCCTACACCTTCAACATCCAGCCCTTCGTCGCCGACAAGAACGTGGTGCAGCAGGGTTACCTGTCCAGCGAGCCCTATGCCATCGAGAAGGAAGCCAAGTTCAAGCCCAGCGTCTTCCTGCTCTCCGACCATGGCTGGCCGCCGTACTCCACCACCATCGTGTGCATGGAAAAAACGCTGAAGGAGCGGCCTGCGGCAGTGGCCGCCTTCGTCAAGGCCAGCATGGAAGGCTGGAAGAGTTACCTGAAGGGTGACGCAGCGCCGGGCAGCGCGCTCATCAAAAAGGACAACCCCAACATGAGCGACGACCGCATCGCCGTCGGCATCAAGTTGCTCAACGAAAGTGGCATGGTCTTCGGCGGCGACGCGGCCAGGCTCGGCGTGGGCATCGTCACTGACGAACGCATGAAGAAGACCTTCGACATGATGGTGGCGATGAAGCTCGTGGACCCGGCGAAGGTGGATCTGAAGAAGACCTACACGACGCGGTTCGTGAAGGACATTCGGGTCCTTCCGTAAGTTTGGCGCGTGGCCATTCCGACCGCTGTTGCCGCATGAGTGAAATGCCCGCCGTCGAAGTCCTGTCCGCAGAAAAGACCTATCCCAACGGCACGCAGGCGCTGCTGCCCGTCAACCTGACGGTGCAGGACGGCGGCTTCGTCACGCTGCTGGGGCCCAGCGGCTGCGGCAAGAGCACGCTCTTGAAGATGGTGGCCGGCTTGCTGCCGGCCAGCGACGGCCGGCTGCTGCTGTGGCGCAAGCCGGTGGCGCAGCTGCAAGGGTCGCCGGCTCAGGGCCACGGCCTGAGCTTCGTTTTCCAGGAAGCGACCCTCATGCCCTGGGCGCGCGTGATGGCCAATGTGCGGCTGCCGCTGGACCTGGCTGGCGTGCCGAAGGAGCAGGCGCAAGCGCGTGTGCGCACGTCCTTGCAGCTGGTCGGGCTGGAGAAGTTCGAAAACAACCTGCCGCGTGAATTGAGTGGCGGCATGCAGATGCGCGTCAGCATCGCGCGCGGCCTCGTGACCGAGCCGAAACTGCTGCTGATGGACGAACCGTTCGGCGCGCTGGACGAGATCACGCGCAACCGACTCGACAGCGACCTGCTGGCACTGTGGGCGAAGCAGAAGCTCACCGTCATCTTCGTCACGCACTCGATCCACGAAGCGGTTTACCTGTCGCAGCGCGTGGTGGTGATGGCGGCGCGGCCGGGCCGAATCGTGGACGAGGTGGCCATCGACGAGCCGTATCCGCGCGGGCCCGGCTTCCGCGTCTCCACGCGCTTCAGCCACTTTGCCAAGCAGTTGCAGGACAGCCTGCTGGCGGCCAGTGGTGCCGGTGCTGACGAGGCTTTGGCGTGACGAGCAAGGCACAACAGGTGCTTTGGCCGGCGCTGGTGGCCGTGGTGCTGCTGGCCGCGTGGCAAGGGCTGGTGGTCGGGTTCAAGATCCCGCCCTTCCTGGTGCCCAGCCCCGTGCGCGTGGCCGAGGTGCTGCTGGCCGATGGCGCGCTGCTGTTCGGTGCGCTCTACACCACGCTGAAGATCACGCTCTTCGCCTTCATCTGCGCCGCCGTGCTGGGTGTGTTGATCGCCTTCGCCTTCGTGCAGAGCCGCGTCATCGAAACCGCGTTCTTCCCCTACGCCGTGCTGCTGCAGGTGACGCCCATCGTGGCCATTGCGCCGCTCATCATCATCTGGGTCAAGAACCCCACTGCGTCTCTGGTGATCTGCGCCACGCTGGTGGCGCTGTTCCCCATCATCGCCAACACGACACTCGGTTTGCGCAGCGTGAACCCGGGCTTGATGAGCTACTTCAAGCTCAACCGCGCCACCCGGCTGCAGACGCTCTTGCGGCTGCGCATCCCGTCGGCATTGCCGTATTTCTTTGGCGGCCTGCGCATCAGCAGCGGCCTGGCACTGATCGGCGCCGTGGTGGCTGAATTTGTCGCCGGCACGGGCGGCACCGGCACCGGGTTGGCATACCAGATCCTGCAAGCCGGCTACCAACTCAACATCCCGCGCATGTTTGCGGCGTTGGTGCTGATCACGCTCACCGGCGTGCTGCTGTTTGCCATCATGTCGGTGCTGTCGACCTGGGCTCTGGGAAGTTGGCATGAGAGTGAAACCCACCATGACTGAGCTGTTGATCCGCGGTGCCAGCCACTTGCTCACCGGCCTGCCCGGCGCCGCCATGCGCAGCCACGCGGGCGCCGATGTGCGCGTGCGCGGCGGCGTCATCAGCGCCATCGGCACGCTTGCGCCACTGCCTGCTGAGCGTGTCATCGACGCCAGCGCCTGCGTCATCTACCCGGGCTGGGTCAACACCCACCACCACCTGTTCCAGAGCCTGCTGAAGGGCATTCCGGCGGGCATCAACCTCGCACTCGTGCCCTGGCTTGCCGCCGTGCCGGTGCCGTACCGCCGCCACTTCGACCATGAAGAAGCCTTGCGCCTGGCCGCGCGAGTGGGCCTGGTGGAACTGCTGCTGTCGGGCTGCACGACAGTGGCCGACCACCAGTACCACTACTACCCGGGCATGCCTTTCGATGCCTCGGCGGCGGTGTTCGATGAAGCACACAAGCTGGGCCTGCGCTTCGTGCTCTGCCGCGGCGGCCAGACGCAGGCGCGCGCCATGACCGACAGCCACGCGCCGCCGCAGGTGGCACCCGAAACGCTGGACGGCTTCATGGCCAGCATCGAGCGCGATGTGCAGCGCTTCCACGACCCCGGCCCCTTCGCCATGCGCCGCGTCGCCAGCGCCATCACCACGCCCAACTGGAGCTGCGCCGTGGACCACCTGAAGCCGCTGGCGCGCGAGGCGCGGCGCCTCGGCATCCGCCTGCACAGCCACCTGAGCGAAACGCACGACTACGTGCGCTGGGCGCGCGAGGTACACGGCTGCACGCCGATGCAATTCGTCGCCGAACATGAATGGGTGGGCGAGGATGTCTGGTACGCCCACATGGTGCACCTGGACGACGCTGAGCTGCGGCTCTGCGCCAGCACGCAGACCGGCATCGCGCACTGCCCGCAGAGCAACGGCCGCCTGGGCAGCGGCATCGCGCGCATCCCCGAAGCGCTGGCGCTGGGCGTGCCGGTGGGCCTGGCGGTGGATGGCGCGGCCAGCAACGAAGCGGCCGACATGGCGAGCGAAGCGCACGCGGCGTGGCTGATGCACCGCGCCGACCCGCGCGCGGGCTTGCGAGGCCTGGCCGGCGGCACCCAACCCGGTGGCCATGCCGGCGCCATGAGCGTGGAAGACGTGGTGCATATCGGCACGGCAGGTGGCGCGCGCGTGCTGGGCCTGCCCGGCGTGGGCACGTTGCAGGTGGGCATGGCGGCCGACATCGCCGTCTATGACCTCGACCAGCCGCGCCACTTCGGCCTGCACGACCCAGCCATCGGCCCCGTCGCCAGCGGCGGCCGGCCGACACTGCGCGCGCTGCTGGTGCAGGGCCGCGTGGTGGTGGAAAACGACACCATCCCGGGCTTGGATTTGGCTGCGCTGCGCCGCGATGCCCAGGCCTTCGTGAGGACCATGCTGCCATGACCCAGACCTTCGACCCGGCGCAGACCCAGGCGCGAACCCAGGCCCTGGCCACTGAATTGAGCGGCATCGAATGGATCACCGACAGCCGCGTCGAACGCCTGAGCCAGGACTTCTACTGGTTCAGCCCCGTGCTCAAGCGCCAGCTCAGCGATCTGCGCGCCCACGCCGTGGCGCGGCCGAAGAGCGAAGAAGAGATTCGCGCCGTGGTGGCCGGTTGTGCGCGCTTGGGTGTGCCCATCACCGTGCGCGGCAGCGGCACCGGCAACTACGGCCAGTGCATGCCACTGCACGGCGGCGTGGTGCTCGACCTGTCGGCCTACAACAAGCTCTTGTGGTGCAAGCCCGGTGTGGCGCGCGCGCAGGCGGGCATCCGCATGATGGAGATGGACAAGCTGACGCAAGCCGAAGGCTCTGAACTGCGCTGCGTGCCCAGCACCTTTCGCAGCGCCACACTCGGCGGCCTGTACGGCGGCGGTTTTGGCGGCGTCGGCAGCATCAACTACGGCCCGCTGGCCAGCACCGGCAATGTGCTCGGGCTGCGTGCCATGAGCATCGAAGCCGAGCCGAAGACGGTGGAATTGCGCGCGCCCGAAGCGCTGCTGCTGCACCACGTCTATGGCACCAACGGCCTGGTGCTCGAACTGGAAGTGGCGCTGGCACCGGCGCACGCCTGGCTCGAAGCCATCGTGTGCTTCGACGACTTTGACGCCGCGATTGAATTTGCCGACGCGTTGGCCAGTGCGCCCGGCATCGTGAAGAAGAGCGTCACGCTGCTGGCCGCACCGATCCCCGATTTGCTGCTGGCCGCCACGCCGCTGTTGAAGGGCACGATGCACGCCGGCGCCCATGCCGTGCTGGTGCTGGTCGCTGAATTTGCGGAGCCCGCGCTGCAGCAGCTGGTGGCCGAGTTCAGTGGCACGGTCAGCCATCGCAAGTCGGCAGCAGAAGTGAAAACCAGCAACCGCACGATCGTCGAATACACCTGGAACCACACCACGCTGCACGCGATGAAGGTGGACAAGAGCCTGACCTACATCCAGAGCGGTTTTGCCGCCGGCCGCCATGTGCAACAAGCCAAGGACCTGCGCAGGCTGCTGGGCGACGAAGTGCTGACGCACCTGGAATTCATCCGCACCAAGGAAGGTGCGATGACCTGCTCGGGCCTGCAACTGCTGCGTTACCAGAGCGACGAACGCCTGAACCAGATCATGCAGATTCACCGCGAGCACGGTGTCTATATCGCCAACCCGCACGTCTATATCGTCGAAGACGGCAAGCAGGGCCAGGTCAACGCCGATGTGGTGGCGACGAAGATGCGCTTCGACCCGGCCGGCCTGCTCAACCCCGGCAAGCTGCGCGGCTGGGACGAACGTGAACGCATCATGGCCGACGTGGCCGCTGGCACCGTGTCGCTGGCGACGCTGCCGCGCTTCTAGGCTGGGGGCCGGCGCGCAGCGACTCGGCCAGCCGCAGCACATTCACCGGCAGCAGCAGCAGATGCAGCGCCAGCACCGGGCCCACGTCGGCCAGCGCACCGTAGGCCATGAACGCCAGGTTGCTGGCGATGGCCATCCAGCGCAGGGCCACGATGTCGCGCATGCAGAAGGTGGCCAGCACCAGGGCCGATGCCAGATAGCCGAGCGGCTCGACAAGGTCCATGGCCCTGGCTTCAGTGGCAGAACGGCACCACGCAAGCCGGCACATCGCGTGGCCTGGGGCTGTGGACCGCGCTGCTGCCGGGCAGCGTACACAGCATGGCGTGCGCAGCGCGCAGGCAATCCTGGAACGCGGGCGCGGCTTCAGCGCTGCCTGCGCTGGCCGGCTGCCAGGCGGCCAGCAAAGCCAGGTCGGGCTGGCGCGCGTCGCGCGCATGCTGCCAGGCGCCGGTGCACCAGTCGAAGCGGTAGAGCGGCATGAAACGCTGGCCGTGCTCGGCGATGAACTCGATCGCCTGCAACAGAAAGTCGAATTCCGCCGCGTCGATGAAGTAGCTGAAGTTCAGCCGTGTCCAGCCCGGCTTGACGGCCTGATAGCCCTGCAGCACGGCGTCGCGGTAGGCATCGGCCTGCACCTCGCCAATGCCCAGCAGCCGGTGCGCGTAAGGCCCGGCGCAGGCGCAGCCGGCGCGCGACTGGATGCCGAAAAGGTCGTTCAGCAGCCGCGTCACCAGGCGCGGGTGCAGGTGGCGGCCGTCATGCCCACGCAGCAGGAAGGACAGGATCGCCAGCCGCGGACTTTCCAGGTTGCCGAGGAGCTGGATTTGCGGGTGGCGACGCAGCCGCGCGATGGCGCTGCGGATCATCGTGTCCTCCAGCCGCTGGATCGTGGCTGCACCGACCGCGTCCTTGACCATGAAGGCCAGCGCGGCGCGGATGCGTTGCACCGTGCCCGGTGTGCCGGCGTCTTCACGCTGTTCGATGTCAGCGACAAAACTGTGGCCGTGCGCGCTGACGTAACTCACCGTGCCACCGCCAGCGGTGCTGGGCGCGCGCAGCCGGTACAGCGCCGGGTCGAAGGCCAGGATGCCCGGCGCGCCTGGCCCGCCAACAAATTTGTGGGCGCTGATGAAGACGGCGTCGTAGCCCTCGGGCGCGCCCAGGCGCATGTCGATGTCGGCATGCGGCGCGGCGGCGGCAAAGTCGAAAAAGGCCAGCGCGCCGTGTGCGTGCAGCAGCCGGGCAACGGTGCGGGTATCGGTCAAGGCCCCGGTGACGTTGGACGCCGCGCTGAAAGAGCCGATCAGCGGCCTGCCGCTGGCGCGTGCGCCGTGCAAGGCGCGGCGCAATGCGCAAAGGTCGAGCGCGCCGTGCGCGTCCAGTGGCAGCTCCACCACTTCGGCAATCGTCTCGCGCCAGCTGACCTCGTTGGAGTGGTGTTCGTAGGGGCCGACAAAGACCAGCGGGCGCAGCGCGCTGGGCAAGTGCGTTGGCAAGTGGGTTGAAAAACCCGCGTCGGGCTGCTGGCGCAGGGCCTCTGGCACCACCAGGCCCAGGATCTCCTGCAGCCGCTTGATGGCTGCGGTGCAGCCGGTGCCGCAGAACAGCAGCGTGCAGCCGGGTGCGCCCAGGCTCGCCTTGATGCGCCGTGCGGCGTCGTGCGCCAGCGCCGTCATGCGGGCGCCGGTGGCGCTGTCTTCGGTGTGGGTGTTGGCATACATCGGCAGCACGTGGCGGGCGATGAAGTCTTCGACCCACTGCAGGCAACGCCCCGAAGCCACGTGGTCGGCATAGACCAGCCGGCGGCTGCCGAACGGCGTCTGGATGTGGGCGTTGGCGCCGACCAGCTGCGCGCGCACCCAGGCGGGTGTGATGTCGGCAAATGGCGTCGGCGCGTGCAGCGTGGCGGCGAGTGGCACCGCTGTCGCTGCCTTCAACGCCACCCCCCGGGGAACGAGCGCCGCAGCGTGCAGCCCCAGTCCAGCGCGCGGCAGGCCAAACGGTGGCAGTGGTTCATCGTGGGTTCCTGGCAGCAGGAAAAAAGGCCTGCCTTGTTCGTATGAACGTGGCCAGCCCAGGAAAGCGGCCATCGTCGAGGGCACCCCCCTAAGTGCCGGGGCCGCGGTCAGTGCGTGCGGGCTTGGGCTAGGGCCTGGGCCTGAGCTTGCGCCACTTCCAGCGCAACTTCCCGCGCCACCGGATGCGTGCTGTCGAAGGTGCGCCAGAAGCTGTCGGCCTGCGCCAGCGCGGCGCGCGCGCTGCCGGTGTCACCCAAAGCCGCGTGGGCACGTGCCAGGCCCCGCAGCGCGTCGGCCCGCGCCGGGGTGGGCAAGACTTCAAGGCGCTCAAAGTCCTGCAGCGCGCGTGTGAATGCCAGCCGTGCGGGCTCGGCCTGGCTCAGCGCCAGCCGGGCCCACCCCACCTGCGCCCAGGCGCGCATGCGTTCGCGCTGCCACTTCGGCGCCGGCTCGGTGGAATCGAGCAGCGGCTGCAGGATCTGCAAGGCCCTGGCCGGCTCACCGCCCAGGCGCGCGATGGTGCCGTGGGCGCGCATGACACGCGCACGTTGCGCGTTGGCTGGCGCCAGTCTGGCGCTGTGCGGCAGCAGCAGGTCGATGGCCAGCGTGGCGGCGTCGAGCCGACCTTCGAGCACGCTGGCCAGTGCGAGCGTGGTGCGCACGGCCATCGCCGCTTCGTGGCCAGCGTCCACCAGCGTGTCCAGCAGTGCGGCGGCCCGTGTCGCATCGGCCAGTGCGGCGGCGCCGCGCAGCCGTGCCAGGTGCGCGGTGGCGCGGCTGTGCAGCGTGAGTGCAAAGCCGATCGAATCCGGCGCCAGATGTTCGCTGGCGATGGACAGCGCTTCGGCCGCGTTTTGCCCGGCCAGCTCGATCTCACCCAGATCGAGCCGGTAGTCCACCAGGTTCTGGATCAGCGTGCCGGTGCTCGGGTTGCGCGCGCCCATCAGCGTGCCCATGTCGGCCGCCGCGGTGTCCAGCAACTGGACGCCACGCGCCAGCTCGCCGGTGTCGGCCAGCGCCCGGGCGTACACCGAACGGGCTTCGATGACGCGGGGGTGCGGCGCGCTGGCGCCGTGCGCGGCCAGCGCAGCCTGCAGCGCCAAACCGGCGCTGTCGCGTGCCAGGTCGAACTTTCGTGTGTAGCGGTAGGCGAGGGCCAGCAGGACGGCGCTGGTGACGCGCAGCGGGTCGCGTTCGGCCAGGCGCGTGGTGCTGAGCCGCTGGCCTTGCAGCGCGAACTCTTCGGCCTCGGCGTAGGCGCCCAGGTCCAGCGCCGTCAGCGTGCGGTGGGCCAGTGCGGTGGCCAGTTCGGTGACGCCGGCTGCACCCGCCGCGCTCCTTGTACCCGCTGTACCCGGCGCATCGCCAGCCGCCGTGCCGACCTGCTCGCGCAGCGCCGGCAGCACGCGGTCAAGGTCGGCCGCCGCCTGCTGCGGCCGGCCGCGCAGCCGGTGCACCTGCGACTGCAGCAGCAGCGCGCGCAGCGTCTGCAAATGGCTGGGCCCGAGCGCGGGCGTGGCTTCGGCCACGGCGCGCACGATCACGGGTTCTGCGGCCGCCACATCACCCAGCGCGAGCAGGCTTTCGCCAATCATGTTGCTCAGTTCGACGCGCGCGCCGCTGTGCCCGGCCAGTGCGGTGGCGAGCCGCTTGTCGGCCTGCTTCAGCAGGTCCACCGCGCTCAGCTGCTGCTTGCCGCTGCCGTCATAGGGGTTGGCTTCGCGAAAGATCGCGGCGACGAAGTCCTTCACGTCTTCGGCCCGCTCGCGCTCGGTAATGGCGATGCGCGCCTGCCACAGCGCAGTGCCCGCACCCGCCATCACGCTGAGCAGCAACGCGGCCGCAGTCGCCACCCCGGCGCGGTGGCGCAATACAAACTTGCGCGCGCGGTACACCACGCTGTCGGGGCGCGCCAGCACCGGGCGGTTGCCGAGGTGGCGTTCGATGTCCTCGGCCATTGCATCGACAGAGGCATAACGTTCGTTGAGGTTTTTTTTCACCGCCTTCAGCACAATGGTGTCGAGGTCGCCGCGCAGCGCGTGGCGCAGCGCTTCGTCGGCCACCACGCTGCTGGGGCGCGGCACTTCGGCCGCCAGGATGGCCTCTTCCAGCGCGGCGCGCGAATCGCGCTTCAGCCGGTAGGGGCGTTCGCCGGTCAGCAATTCGAAGAGCAGCACACCGAGCGCATAGACATCGCTGCGCGTGCCCACCGGCTGGCCGGCAATCTGCTCGGGCGCGGCGTAGTCGGGCGTCAGCGCGCGGGCGCCGTGCTGCGTCAAATCGGCCGCCGGCAGCAGGCCTTCGTCCAGCAGCCGCGCAATGCCGAAGTCGAGCAGCTTGACCTGCCCTGCGGCGTCAACGAGCAGGTTGGACGGTTTGATGTCCCGATGCACCACCACCTGCGCGTGGGCGTGCGCCACCGCGCGCGCCAGTTGCAGAAAGAGGCCGAGGCGCGCACGCACGCTCAAGCGCTGCTGCTGGCAGTGGTGGTCGATGCGCAGGCCATCGACATGTTCAAGTGCCAGGTAGGGTTGGCCATTTGCAGCCACGCCGGCGTCGTACAGGCGAGCGATGTGCGGGTGGTCCAGCGTGGCCAGGATTTCGCGCTCGCGTGCGATGCGCGCCGCCAGGTCGCTGCGGAACGGTCCGTGCGGCAACTTCAGCGCCACCTGGCGCTGCGCCATCAACCCGTCGGCACGCTGCGCCAGCCAGACCACGCCCATGCCGCCGGCGCCCAATTCGCGCAGCAGCCGGTAGGGGCCGACCCGGTCGCCTGCAGCGTGGTTGCCGGCCTGAGGGCTGCTGTCGTCGTTGCAGCCATCGGTGCGATCCAGCGCGGGCAGCATGTCGAGCAGCTTGCTGCTGGCCACACGCCTGGCGCGCGCCAGCAACTCGCGCAGTGGGCCCTTGAGTTCATCGTGCTCTGCCGGCAGTGCCGCCACCCAGGCCTGGCGTTGCGACGCCGGCAGATCGAGCGCGGCGTCGAGCAGCGGGTTCAGGCGCAACCACGTGGCGCTGTCGATACCGATGCCGATGCCGAGCCCGGATTCCATCGCGGGTTTCGCAGCGCTTCAGTCGAGCAGCACACGCGCCAGCAGCAGGCGCGCCTTTTCCCAGTCGCGCCGCACCGTGCGCGGCGAGGTGCCCAGGGCTTGTGCGATCTCGGGTTCGGACAGGCCGCCGAAGTAGCGCATCTCGACCACTTGCGCCAGCCGCGCGTCGATCTGCGCCAGTTCCTGCAGCGCTTCGTGTACGCGCACGATCTGGTCAGCGCCGGCAGGGCCCTTGTCAGCCAGCGTGTCGGTCAGCGTGACGATGAGCACATCACCGCCATGGCGTTCGGCCTGCCGCTTGCGCGCGAAGTCCACGATCACCGAGCGCATGGTGCGGCTGGCGTAGGCCAGGTAGCGCGTGTGCTGCACCGAGCCGGGCTCGAAGTCGGGCGCGCTGCCGACGATGCGCAGGTAGGCCTCGTGCTCGAGCGCGGTGGTGTCGAGCAGGCTCTCGCGCCCGCCGCTGCGCAGCCGCGCCCGTGCGATCACGCGCAGCTGGCGGTAAGCCTGTGCCGACAACGCGGGCGCGGCAGGGCCCAGGCCTGCGGGCACTTCGGTGGCGGCGCTGCTTTGCATGTGCGGGGTATAGCGGCTGGGTTGGGCGCTGACCACCCCTAGGCTGCTGCGGCACACCCGGCCAGGCCTACGGTCCAGGGCCAGCGCGGCTGACGCAGCGGGCCGCTGCTGGTATCAAAGCCTGCCGACTGCACGACAGGCTGTGCAGCGGCGCCGGCACGTCCAGCTGGGCGCCGCAGTAGCAGTTGTCGCACCAGGAGCCGCTGGCGGCCTGCTAGGCTTGCAGCCATGCTCGTCACCCAACAACCCGTCCTGCGCAGGTTCTGGCACGCCGTGATGCCACTGTCGCAACTGGCTTCTGGCCAGCCGCAGCCTTTCACGCTGCTGGGCGAACAGATCGTGCTGTTCCTGAACGCGCAGGGCCAACCGGCTGCGCTGAAGGACCGCTGCTGCCACCGCACCGCCAAGCTCAGCAAGGGCCGCTGCATCGCTGGCGCGCTGCAATGCGGCTACCACGGCTGGACCTACAACGCGGCAGGCCGCGTGATCCGCATCCCGCAGTACGAGCCCGAGCGCGCCATTCCCGCCGACTACCGCACGCCCGCCTACCGCTGCGTGGCGATGTACGGCTACGCCTGGGTGGCGCTGGTGGGCCTTGAAGAAGAGCCCATCGCGCCGATTCCCGACGTGCCCGAGTTCAACGCGCCCGGCTGGCGCACCATCTTCCAGTTTTACGAAAGCTGGGCCACGAGCCCCGTGCGGGCGCTGGAAAACAGCTTCGACAACAGCCACTTCAGCTTCGTGCACCGCGCCACCTTCGGCGTCGCGGATCAGCCCCGGCCGAGCCGCTATGAACTGGTGGGGACGGACGGAGAGGACGGCGGCTTCTACGCCGAAACCGTGATCGCCGCAGCCAACCCGCCGGCCTTTCACCGCGTCAGCGGCAGCACCGAGCCCATCACGCAGCGCCACATGCGCAACGCCTACTACCTGCCGTTTTCGCGCCGGCTGGACATCGAATACCCAAGCGGCATCCGCCACATCATCATCAACTGCTTCACGCCCATCGACGACGGCCACCTGCAACTGGTGCAGT
>JANNGN010000316.1:0-3334 GCA_031403895.1 Rubrivivax sp.
GCCGCGGACAGGCCCATCCAGGCGCTGCAGGTTGCAGTTGACGACGAAGACCAGGTTGTCGAGCTTCTCGCGCGCCGCCAGGCCGATGGCGCCCAGGCTTTCGGGCTCGTCCATTTCACCGTCGCCGCAGAAGACCCAGACTTTGCGGTTGGCGGTGTCGGCAATGCCACGCGCGTGCAGGTATTTCAGGAAACGCGCCTGGTAGATCGCCATCAACGGACCGAGGCCCATCGACACGGTGGGGAACTGCCAGAACTCGGGCATCAGCTTCGGGTGCGGGTAGCTCGACAGGCCCTTGCCACCGACTTCCTGGCGGAAGTTGAGTAGCTGGTCTTCAGTCAGACGGCCTTCGAGGAAAGCGCGGGCGTAGATGCCGGGGCTGCTGTGGCCCTGGATGTAGAGCAGGTCGCCACCGTGCTCATTTCCAACCTCAGCGTTCTCGGCGTGCCAGAAGTGGTTGAAGCCGGCGGCGAACATGTGCGCCAGGCTGGCAAAGCTGCTGATGTGACCGCCAAGGTCGCCACCGTCGGCCGGATGCAGGCGGTTCGCCTTGACGACGAGCGCCATCGCGTTCCAGCGCATGTAGGCGCGCAAGCGGCCTTCAAGTTCGAGGTTGCCGGGGCTCGTCGCTTCGTTGGCCGGCTCGATTGTGTTGACGTAACCAGTGTTGGCCGAAAACGGCATGTCGATGCTGTTCTGGCGCGCGTGCTCGAGCAGTTGCTCCAGCAGGAAGTGCGCGCGTTCAGCGCCCCCGGCGCCGATGACCGCGCTCAGCGCGTCGAGCCATTCGCGGGTTTCCTGCACGTCTGTGTCGGTGCTGGCCTCGGCGGCGAAGCCCGGTACGGGTTCCGGCATTGCGGACATTGTCTGTCTCCTGGATAGGACGTTTTTTCGATCGGGGCGGAGTGTGTCATATCTCCGTTGGATTTCAAATAGTGCTCATTCATTTCGCAATGCGGAAAACGCCCTGCTGCAAAGACCGCCACTGGATAATCCACCCAATGGCCGCCCCTCGACCCAACCAACCTCAGCCCGCCGCGTCGCTGCCCACTGCCAAGCGCCTGTTCGGCCAATGGTGGCGGCGCCAGTCGCCAGCGCGGCAGGACCGCTTCGCCACGCTAGGTCCTTTGCTGTCGGTGCTGCTGTTTCTGGCGGCGATCATTTCCGCGTTTTGGTACCTGCGCAACGAGGAAATCGAGCGCGAGACTGAATCGGTGAAACGTGATACCGAGATCACGCAGCAACAGATTGGCCTGCGCCTGATCCAGAACCAGGAAGCCGTGATCCGCATGGCGCGCGAACTGGTGGCGCGCGACATCGACGGCGACGAATTCTCAGGCCAGGCCATCGCCTTCACGCGCGAGCGGCCGGAAATCACCCACATCACCTGGCTCGACGCGCGGCGCAAGTCGCGCGCCAGCCACCTGGCGTTCATGTACCCGGCTGGCGTCAGCGGTGAGTCGCCGTTGCCGACGTTGCCGCAGGACGGCCGCAACACCGAACCCGAAACCACCTTCAAAGCGGCACGCGAAACCCGCTCAGCCGCCTATTCGCGTGCCTTCGCGGACGCCACGGGTGCCCAGGTGTTCCAGTTGCAGGTGCCACTGTTTGAGCGCAGCGTCTTTGCCGGCGCGATCATCGTCGAATACTCGGTCGATTCGCTGGTGCGCCACTTTGTGCCGGCCGACGTGGCGCAGCGCCACATGATCGCGATCGTGAATGAAAAACAGACCGTGCTGGCGGCCACCGTGGCCACGCTGCCGGGCCAGGTTTCGTCGCGCGCACCCATCGTCAGTGAAGCGCCGCTAACGCCCGCCTTCAACGGCCTGCTGCTGCGCGGCCAGGGCTGGCGCACCAGCATCGGCCTCATCAGCAACACCCTCTTCTGGATGGTGGTGGCGCTGTCGGTGCTGACGGTGTGGATGCTGCTGGGCACCTGGAGCCACATGCGCCGGCGAAGCCAGATCCAGGGCGCGCTGGTGCAGGAGACAAACTTCCGCCGCGCGATGGAAAACTCCATGCCCACCGGCATGCGCGCGATGGACATGGAGGGCCGCATCACCTACGTCAACGCCGCCTTCAGCCAGATGACGGCCTATGCCACCGCCGAGCTGGTGGGCCGCCTGCCGCCCTACCCCTACTGGCCGCCCGACCGCATCGACGAAAACGGCCGTCTGCTGCAGCAGGAACTGCAGGGCCGCAGCCCCAGCGGCGGCATCGAAGTCAAGGTCATGCGCAAGGACGGCACGATCTTCGACGCCCGCATGTACGTCAGCCCGCTGATCGACCCGCGGGGCCAGCAGACGGGCTGGATGACGAGCATGACCAACATCACCGAGGCCAAGCGCATCCGCGACCAGTTGAGCGCCTCGCACGAACGTTTCACCACCGTGCTGGAAGGGCTGGATGCGTCGGTCTCGGTGCTGTCGGTGCAGCAGAGCGAACTGCTGTTCGTGAACCGCTCTTACCGCCTGTGGTTTGGCGCCGATGCGCGCGGACACCAGAGCATGGCCGGCGGTGTGGTCGGCGCCAACTACGACGCCGACCGCGACCAGGAGGCGGACAACCAGGTTGACAACCTGTCAGGCCTGCCCACCCAGGCGTTGACCGATGCGGGGGCGAGCCCGCGCGAGGTCTATGTGGAGACGCTGCAGAAGTGGTTTGACGTGCGCGCGCGCTACCTGCAATGGACCGACGGGCGCCTGGCGCAGATGCTGATTGCCACCGACATCACGGCCCGCCTGCGCGCCGAAGAGCAGGCCGCCGCGCAGGCTGAAAAAGCGCAGATGACGAGCCGCCTGGTGTCGATGGGCGAGATGGCCAGTTCGGTGGCGCATGAACTGAACCAGCCGCTGACGGCCATCACCAACTACTGCAACGGCATGGTGTCGCGTGTGAAGGCGGGCACCATCGAACAGGCCGACTTGATTGCCGCACTGCAAAAGACCGCGCGCCAGGCCGAACGCGCCGGGCAGATCATCCACCGCATCCGCGCCTTTGTGAAACGCAGCGAACCGCAGCGCCAGCCTTCGCAGGCCAAGCAGATCGTGGACGACGCGGTGGACCTGGCAGGCATCGAACTGCGCCGCCGCAACGTCGCCATCCACACCTACGTGGCGCAGCGGCTGCCGACGATCATGGCCGACCCGATCCTGATCGAGCAGGTGCTGCTGAACCTGCTGAAAAACGCGGCCGAGGCGATCGACAGCGCACAGCTGCCACAGGCCCGCAGGCAGATCGAACTGCGCGTGGTGCCGCGCCACACGCCCGAAGAAGGCGGCGTCATCGAATTCAGCGTCACCGACATGGGCCCCGGCATCAAGGACGAAGTCAT
>JANNGN010000317.1:0-5533 GCA_031403895.1 Rubrivivax sp.
GTTGATGCGTGTCTTGTCGTAGGTGCGCCCCAACACGCCCTCGGTCAGCATTTCGGTGGGGCGACCGTCGGCTGCAGTGGGAGTGACCTTCTGCAGGCGGCCCTTGACCACGGTCGCGAGGAACGGCCCGTATTGGGTGGCGTGTGGTACGACGCCCGAGAACACGTTCCCGGAAGCCGCCATTGCAGGCTGCGCAAGCGCCATGGTGATGGCGCTGAGTTCGAACAGGCCCACCGCGGTGGTGGTCTCGAGAAATTCACGGCGGGTGTACGACATGGCGTCTCCTCATGTTTCGGACTGATCGGGCTGGCAGTCCGCGAGCGTGTTCTTGCCAACCTGGCGCGGTCTGAGCAACGCCACGGCCGGCATTGTATCAATGGAAGCGACTGGAAATGCACTGAGACGGCGATCAATCATGGCAATGATGGATTTTCATTCCATGATTTGCAAAGTTGACGGCTGAAGACCGCAGCTTGCTGCGTCGGACGCTGCCAAAATAATAGCTACTTGCGCTTAAAACACGGTTGCTGGGGCGTGATTTTTCATAAACAAAAGCGCGATCAATGCGAAGTATGAAACGCCCCTTATTAACCGCTGACTGCAGTTGCGTGATAACATATTGGTGCTTTAACACCAACGAGGACATGCACATGAGCCGTCTGACCATTACTCTCTCTGAGTCGCGTTATCGGGCGCTGAAGGAAGCCGCGGTCCAGCGCGACAAAACCATTGGTCAATTGGTTGACGAAAGCCTCGATTTCTACGGTATCAAATCGCGTGAGCAAGCACTTGATTTGGTGCGCATGGCACGCACCCGCAGTGCGTTGAGTGACGAGCAGGCGCTCACATTGGCACAGGAAGAGGTACGCGCAGTGCGTCACGCGTAGTGAGTGACTACTTCATCATTGACACCAACACCGTCGTTGCAGGCCTGCTCACCATGCACGCCGATTCGCCGGTCGCTCGCGTACTTGAAGGCATGCTTAGCGCAGCGTTTCCGTTTGTGGTGTCTGAATCGCTGCTGGCCGAATACCACTTGGTGCTGGTGCGGCCCAAGCTGCGTCAACTCCATGGCTTGTCAGAGGCCGAGATCGACATCATCCTGACCGATATTGCCCGCAGCGCCATCGTGCTGGCGCCAGTGCGCAACGCTGCGACCCCGATGGCCCCGGATCCGGGGGACCAGTTTCTGTGGGATCTGCTTGCCGACCGTGACGATCTGGTCTTGGTCACTGGCGATAAATTGCTGTTGCAGGACGAGGCCATGCGAGAGCGGGTGATCTTGCCGAAAACTTTTGTTGCGCGGTTGCAGCGCTGATCCCTGTCTCGGCTGGCCCAAGGCTTTCCTGTGCTGGCCATCACCGGCCCCCCGCCAATCCGGCAAGACAACGCTGGCGCGGGCGCTGTTTGACGGCAAGTCCTATGTCTCGCTGGAAAACCCGGAAGAGCGCGAGTTCGCCCAAACGGATCCCCGATGACGGTTTGAGTCGTCACGGTCCGGATGCAGCGGGCAGCTCGTTCATCGAATTCAAGCGCTGGATGGCGACCAAGGTGTCGCAGCGTCCGGAGACAACCCGTCGCCCTACAATTCGCCCTCCTCCTCGTAGTTCAATGGATAGAACGAGCGCCTCCTAAGTGCTAGATACAGGTTCGATTCCTGTCGAGGGGACCAATGGGTAGTTTCTTAACGTCTCAAGACGTCTCTGCCTTCGCCGCGAAATGCTGCAGCGTTGCGCGCAACTACCCGCACAAAGTGCGGATCGGGGCGGACGTGATCCAGTTGCACAAGGCGACTTGAAGACAGAAAGTATCTTTTAAGATACCATGATTGAAGTTCGCATTTACACCGATGCGTCGGGCCGCGCTCCCTTTGAGGAATTGTGGCAGTGCCAAAGGCGACCAGGACCGTGCCATTAAGCAGGCGATCGACTATCTGAACGACTGGAAACGAAGGGGCAAGCCATGAACGCGCCACGCGACACGAGCTACGACGATTATTTGATCAAGGTGCTGAAAGAACCCGGCGAAGCCGCCGCTTACAGGGAGGCCGTGATGGAACTGGACGACCCGGTTGCGCTATTGGTGGCATTGCGCCAGGTTGCAAAGTCTCATGGTATGGCCGAGGTAGCGCGTCGCGCTGACATGGGCGGCAAGACGCTTTTCCGTGCGCTCAGCGAGAACGGTAACCCGACGTTGAGCACGGTCCATAAAGTATTGCGCGCCGTCGGGCTGCGCCTGAGTGTGACGCCGGCGTCGGTAAACGCTGTGATTGAAGCTGCGCCGACTACCTGAACCCATGGTTCACCCCACCTTCGTGCCCCAGAGACCGCATTTTCCTCTGCGCGTCGTCTTGCAAGCTGCATTGGCATCGGCGCTCGCAGCTGCGTGCGTGCACGTGAATGCGCAGAACCCAAGCGGCCCGGCGCTCCCAACGGTAACGATCACGGCAAAGGCGAACCCGGACCCGGTCGAGAAATCCTATCGCAAGATGATCAGGGGAATGGATCTCTTCGAAAAGCAGCGCGGCATTTCGCCAAACGCATCGCTGCGCTTCAAACTGCTGCCGCGTCGGCGGGAAACTGACATGAAAAGTATCGAGATTGAGGTACTTGGAACCACTGTGGACTTTGCGGTGCCGGTCGCGCCGGATCACACTTTTACCTTACAGCGCAGCAAGCAGGCATTTGACGAAGATGCGCAGGTGACGCCCAACCGAAGGGCGCAAAGCATGACGTGGCGAACCGACATCCGGACACCGGGGCTGCCCCCCAATACCAGGCGTCTTGGGGATCTGCGGCTGGAGTGTCAAGTCGGAATGGAAGCGGGCCTGGTATCCAACACCCGCACCTTCATCGGCCGGATTGCGGCGGCGGTATTTGAAACCCCAGCCTATTGCGACAGAAAGGAGCCCCGCTACCTGTTCTTTTCAGATCGGC
This sequence comes from Rubrivivax sp., assembly GCA_031403895.1. GTDB lineage: Bacteria > Pseudomonadota > Gammaproteobacteria > Burkholderiales > Burkholderiaceae_C > Rubrivivax. The sequence continues at coordinate 2,937 of JANNGN010000317.1, forward strand.
CGTTGTTCAGCGTTGCATTGGTGGCCGGCAAGCGCAGGGAGATTTTGGCGATCGACAAGTTGTACGCAGCCGCGAGTGATGATCCTGGTCTGAAAGACGACCTGCCTTATTGCGATTGCGAGGTGCTGGTGGATCGCACTTACGTCTTGCCGCTGGGGGACCGCAGCTGGCCCGACGACACGCTGGTCGAGTTTGAATACATGGAAGACGAATGAGGATGCGTATGCCGAATACCCGGATTCTGCGCATTGGCCTTGTGTTTGCATCCGGCCTCTGGCTTGCCGGCTGCGCCGGTCCCCTCGGACTTTTCAATGCCGAAACCAAAGCGCCGCCATTTCGCGACCAAAACATGTCGATGCAAAACGCGAGCGACGCGATCGTCATTGGGAAGGCCACCAAGGCCGACGTCATTGCGGCGCTGGGCCCCGCCACCGTGATCAAGTTCGACAGCGGGTTTGAAGTTTGGGTCTATCGGGCAAAGTCTGCCGACACCGCAGCTGCCAAAGCCGAATTCGTGATTCTGTTTGCACCGTCCGGCACTGTAACAAAAACGCGGATCCGCCCACCCTACGATGGGCGTGACGAGTGAACCGGGCCGCACTGGGGTGAGAGGCCCCGTATCTCCTTACTTCTTGACCGGAACGAAGGGAATCAGACCCCCCTAGTGTAGTGTTTCACGTTGTTTGAACCGTATTGAGCTTTGCCTTCGCCCGCATGACTTTTTCCAGAATGTCACGAGCGCTTGCCGTCCAGATGAAGGGCTTTGGATCCTCGTTGTGGGCGAGCACGAAGAGATCGATGGCAGAGATCAACTCGTCAATACTTCTGAACACTCCGCGCTTGAGCCGATCCTCGCTGAGATTTCTAAAAAACCGCTCCACCATATTCATCCATGAAGCACTCGTTGCGGTGAAGTGCATGTGAAAGCGGGGTCGCTTGGCCAGCCACTTCAACACCTTGGGATGTTTGTGGGTAGCGTAGTTGTCCAGAACCACATGGATTTGCAAATCTGGCGCTACGTTGGCATCAATTTGCCTGAGAAACTTCAGCCACTCAATGTGCCGGTGGCGGGGCTGGCATTGCGAGATGACGCTACCATCCAGAATGTTGAGCGCCGCAAACAGCGTGGTCGTTCCATGGCGTTTGTAGTCGTGGGTCATGGTTTGAGCCCGGCCACGCTTGAGTGGCAAACCCGGCTGTGTGCGGTCCAGTGCTTGCACCTGGCTCTTCTCGTCACAGCACAACACCACCGCACGCTCGGGCGGGTTCATGTACAGCCCAACGATATCGGTGAGCTTCTCTTCGAACCGGATGTCATTGGAGACTTTGAAGGTCTTGCTCAAATGCGGCTTGATGCCGTGGCTGCGCCAGATGCGCGATATCGTAGCCGCACTGGCACCGGCTTGTTTGGCCATGGTGCGCGTGCTCCAGTGGGTGGCTGCTTCAGGCTGGGTTTGCGTGGTCAATTCGATGACCCGCTGCGCGCTCACTTGGCGAGGGCGCCCGCCACGGGGGGCGTCTTTCTCCAACCCTTTGAGCCCAAGTTTGACGTAGCGTGCCACCCAGCGACGCACCCGTGGTGCGCCGACATCAAGCTCCTGCGCAATCACGCGGTCGGTAAAACCTGTGGCGGCCATCAACACCATATTGGCTCGCACTGCGCAGCGAACGCTTGTCAGGCTCGATGTACTCCAGCGAAGCAAGATCTCCAGATCATCGTTGCCAAACTCCACAACTACCCTGCGGCTGTTCATCCTGTTACCCCTCGAAACTGAAATTCTCAATCTTGGAGGGAAAATCCGCATAAAAGTTCAATATATATGAAACACTACACTAGAGTTGTTTGCAGTCAGTCCAGGATTTGATCAAATGTCATCAACGCAATACAAGCACAGGCAGCTTGCTTTCGATAATGACATTCTTGGTGTGCGAGCCAAATACTAATTTTCCCAGGCGGTTGCGTCCGTGGGTCACCATGACAATCATGTCGCAGCCTGATTTTTCTGCCTCTTCCACGATGGCCTGGCCCACCATATAGGCGGTCACCTGATGTGCAGTGAAAGCCACTCCGGCAGTCAATGCACGTTTTTCAAACTGCGCCAGCAATGCGGTCGCATGGGCCTCGTTCTTTGACTCGTTGTCCTTGATGCGGTCCGCCAAGCGCTCGGTACGCGATGTGGCCGCTGTAATGGGAACTTCAGGTTCCACAACAAACCCGGTAATGCGGGCACCCAATTGCAGGGCAAGCTCAATGCTGCCATCCATGGCACGGTGGGAACGCTCAGAGCCGTCAACGGGCACAAAAAGATGTTTGTACATGGGTTATCAATCCTTAATAAAAATAGTTACTCAATCTTCAACAAACGCCTCGATGCGCTTCTTCTGGATGGAGGGCAGCAGGGCTGCCACCGAAACCTTTTCCATGCACAAAACTTGCCGATGTGATTACTTGGACACACCCACAAGGTTCACACTTCATCGGGCAGGAGCAATAGTACCTGTGGTCAACACTTTCAGCCCAGATTACGCGATGCATGGGGCCCCAGGCGCGCGCAACGTGATCTATCCCCCGCGCTACACTATGCGCGGGCCGCAGG
>JANNGN010000318.1:0-2588 GCA_031403895.1 Rubrivivax sp.
CGGGTCGCGCACGGGCGCCAGCGTTGCGCGCAGTGCGGCCAGGCGCTGCGGGTCATTGGCGTCCTGTCCGCCGACCCAGACGTGGCGCAAAGCGGCCTCTACCGCGCGCCGGTTGGGCAGCCCATCGTCTGCCGTGGCCAGCAGCAGGCGCAGCAGCGCCAGCGGGCTGAAGGGATGCTGCGCTGGCGTGTCCAGCGCCACACCGTGCTGGTGGGCCAGCCAGTGCACATGGCGAAAGGTCCACTGGCGCTTGGGTTCGATTTCGGCTGGCCCCTTGTGCGCGTGCGCCTTCAGCAGCGCGGCAAACAGCACGGGGCGGTAGGCGACTTCGTAGCTGCAACCTTCCAGCACCTGGGGCAGCCGCTCGAAGGCCAGGTACGCAAAAGGAGAAATCACGTCGAAGTGAAAGACCAGGCGCTTCATGGCGCCAGGCCTTCGCGCCCTGCATCGGCGCCGGGTTCAGCCTTTTGCAGCAGCCGCCAGGCGACGCGCCGGCGGCCGAGTTCCAGCCGGACAGCGTGCTTCTCTGCATCGTCCAGCAACGACCAGCAGGCGATCTCGTCCAGCGTGCGCAGGCAGCCGCTGCACCAGCCGGTGTCGTCGTCCATGCGACAGATGCTGATGCAGGGCGAGAGCGTGGGCGAGGGGATGGGCTGCTTCATGGCGCTTTCAAGCTGCATTCAGCGCCACTGCGCGCTTGGCCAGCAGCGCCTTGCCCGCGCGCGACACCGGCGCGCGGCCCAGCACGGCGCTGATAAAGCCGCCGGCATCCACCAGCGCGTCCAGGTCCAGCCCGGTGTGAATGCCCATGCCCTGCAACATGAAGACCACGTCCTCGGTCGCCACATTGCCGGTCGCGCCCTTGGCATAAGGGCAGCCGCCCAGGCCGGCGATGCTGGTGTCGAAGGTGTGGATGCCCAGTTCCAGGCAGGCGTAGATGTTGGCCAGCGCCTGGCCGTAGGTGTCGTGGAAATGGCCGCTCACTTCGGACGTTGGGTAGTGTTTCAAGGCCCGTGCCATCGCCGCCTGCACGCGCCGCGGCGTGCCGATGCCGATGGTGTCGGCAATGCCGCAGTGATCGACGCCGATGCCCTTCATCAGCCGCACGACACGCTCCACCTCGTCAGCCGACACCTCGCCCTGGTACGGGCAGCCGAGTGCGCACGACACCGCCGCACGCACCTTGCACCCGGCTGCGTGCGCGGCCGCCACGACGGGCGCAAAGCGCTCGATGCTCTGGGCGATCGAGCAGTTGATGTTGCGCTGGCTGAAAGCTTCGCTGGCGGCGCCGAACACCACCACCTCATCGGGCCGCGTCGGCAGCGCGGCTTGCAGGCCCTGCATGTTGGGCGTCAGCACCGAATAGCGCACGCCGGCTGAACGCGTGATGCCGGCCATGACGAGCGTGTTGTCGGCCATTTGCGGCACCCACTTCGGGCTGACAAAACTGGTGACTTCGATTTCGCGGCAGCCGGCCGCCTGCAGGCGCTGCACGAGTTCGATCTTGTGCGCGGCGGCGACCGGCTGCGCTTCGTTCTGCAGGCCGTCGCGCGGGCCAACTTCAACGAGCGTGACGTGGGTGGGGATCATGGCTTTGGCTCCAGGGCCGCAGGTTACACGGCCGCGCCTGACGCTTGCTGGCCGAAGGCCAAGTCAGCCTTCTTGGGGATGGCAAACAGCCGCCAGCGACAGCAGACTGCGGCCCGAGCACACACTGCCATGCACACCCGCCACTGCCTCTCGATCGCCGACCGCATCCACCGTGCGCTGGTGCGTGAAATCGGCCAGGGCCTGGACCGCCAGCGTCTGCTGCGTGATGCGCTGTACGCGCGCGATGTGCTGCTGGTCTGCGAAGCGCTGCACCACACCGGGCTGCCCGACCTGGCCCAGCGCTTCCGCCAGGCGTCAATGGCCATCGACGCGGACGAAGTGGCGGCGTCGCGCTCCGGCTTCAGCGCATCGCGCTTCTTCAATTCACTCTTCGGTCAGCCCGCGCCTGGCCACAGCGACAGCCGGCACGCCGCGAAGGCGGCGGCGTAGGCCAGCCAGCCACCCGCTCCACGCCGCTAGGCGGCCGGCTTGGCCAGGCGCAACAGTTCACCGCCCTCAGCCACCTGGTCGCCCGCGCTGTAGAGCAGCTCTTCCACCACGCCGTCGTGCGGTGCCGTGATGGTGTGCTCCATCTTCATCGCCTCCATCACCGCCAGCGCCTGGCCGCGCTGCACGCGGTCACCGACCTTGGCCAGGAAGGACACCACCTTGCCGGGCATGGGCGCGGTCAGGCGCCCGCCTTCAGCCGCCGCGTCACCGGCGTGCGCGATGGGGTCGTGTTCGCTGATGAGCGCACTGCCCTGCGGCGCGAAGACGGCATAACGTTCGTCGTGGGCGTACACGGCCAGCGTCACGCGCTGGGTGCCAAGCTGCACGTCGTGCCAGGCGCCGCCCAGCGCGCGCGCGCTGAAGGGCCAGCGCTCGCTGCCCAGTTGCAAGACGGTGGCGCCGTCGTGCAAACGTTCCAGCGTGGGTGTGAGCGTGGTGCCGGCCAGTTCCAGGCTGAGCTGGCGCCGCGCGCCGCCGTGCAGCCGCCA
>JANNGN010000319.1:0-4517 GCA_031403895.1 Rubrivivax sp.
TTTGACCCCGAACACCTGCGCCGCGTGCTCGTCAACCTGCTCGACAACGCGCATCGGCATGCCAGTGCAGCGCCGGGTTCGGTCTTTCTTCGTCTGGCGCCGCGCGACGAAGGCTGGGTCGTGCTGTCGGTGCTGAGCGACGGGGCGCCGATTGCACCCGAGGTCGAGCGCCGGCTCTTCGAACCCTTCTTCTCCACGCGCAGCAGGGGCTCGGGACTGGGCCTGTATATTTGCCGCGAACTGTGCGAACGCTATGGCGCCAGCATCGAGTACCGGCCTCGCCCCGCTGCCGAGCGGCTGCGCAATGAGTTTCTGGTAAGCATGCGCCGTGTGGCCATGTCGGGCGCGGTGCCCATGTTGCCGCTTGACACCCTTTGAAGCCGCAGTCTGCGGCCCGCACTTTGAACGCACCTCCAAACCCCCGCCTGCTCGTCGTTGATGACGAACCCGATCTGCGCACGCTGTACGAATTGACGCTGCTGCGCGAGGGCTACGACGTCGAAAGCGCGGGCTCGGTTGACGAAGGCTGGGCGCTGCTGCAGGAGCGCGGCCCCGGTGGCTATCAGCTCGTCATCACCGACATGCGCTTGCCCGATGGCAGCGGGCTGGATCTGCTGCGCCGCATCGACGAAGCGGGCCGCGGTGAAAAGGCGGTGGTCATCACGGCCTACGGCTCGCCGGAAAACGCGGTCGAGGCGCTCAAGGCAGGCGCCTACGACTACCTCACCAAGCCAGTGGACCTGCGGCAGTTTCGCGCCGTGGTGGCGTCGGCGCTGGGCCGCACGCCGGGTGGCACCGGCACCCCGGGCGTGGGCGTGTCCACATCGGCCGCCGCCCGCAGCGCGCCTGCACGGCGCACGGCGCTGGAGCGGCTGATTGGTGAATCGAGCGCGATGCAGCAGGTGCGCAGCCTGGTGGAAAAGGTCGCTCGCAGCATGGCGCCAGTGCTGGTGCATGGCGAGTCCGGCACCGGCAAGGAACTGGTGGCTCGCGCCATCCACGACTGCTCGCCGCGCGCCGCCGCACCCTTCGTGGCGGTGAACTGCGGCGCCATCCCGGAAGCCCTGCTGGAAGCTGAATTCTTCGGCTACCGCAAGGGTGCCTTCACGGGCGCCAACGAAGACCGCGACGGTTTCTTCCAGGCTGCCCAAGGCGGCACGCTGTTCCTGGACGAGATTGGCGACCTGCCGCTGGCCATGCAGAGCAAGCTGCTGCGCGTGATTCAAGAGCGCGCCGTGCGGCCGATTGGCGTCGTCAACGAAGTGCCCGTCAACGTGCGCATCGTCAGCGCCACGCACCGCGACCTGGCCGCCGAGGTGCAGGCGGCGCGCTTCCGGCAAGACCTCTACTACCGGCTCAACGTCATCCGCATTGGCGTGCCACCGCTGCGCGAACGCGTCAGTGACGTGCCGACGATCTGCACGGCCGTGATCGAGCGCATTGCGCGCGACGCCGGCGTCACGCCCTTGCCCGCACTGACGGCCGATGCCTTGCATCACTTGCTGCGCTACCCCTTCCCGGGCAACGTGCGCGAGCTTGAAAACCTGCTGCACCGCGCGCTGGCGTTGTCCAGCGGGCCGGCCATCGGCCGTGCGGACCTGGGCCTGCCGGAGTCGCTGTTGCCAGACGCGTTGATGCCGCCGGCCGATGGCGACGTTGCCAATGCCGCACCTGCTGCACCGGCTGCACCTGCCCGCAACGTCGGCGCAACCGACAGCGCGCTGGCGGCCGCGACCTCCGCGCTGCCGGCCGATCTGGCCGCGTACCTGGACGCCGTCGAGCGCGACATTCTTGAGCGCGCGCTGGAGCGCCACCGCTACAACCGCACCGCAGCGGGCGCCAGCCTGGGTTTGTCGCTGCGGCAGATGCGCTACCGCATGGCGCGGCTGGGCGTCGGCGCTGCCGACGGCGACGCAGCTTGAGCTTTTGATGGCAGGGCGCCGGGTCTGGTGTGACGGCTGGTGGGCCCGTGCCAGGCCTTGCCCTTCGCCCAACTGCGGCCCGCGGCCGCCCGGCGAAGCGGTGACGCTGGCCATCGTGCATTCGATCAGCCTGCCGCCCGGGTGCTTTCACGGTGACGCGGTGCAACGCCTCTTCACCAACCAGCTCGACTGGGACGAACACCCGTACTACGGCAGCCTCCGCGGCCTGCGCGTATCGGCCCACTTCCTGCTGCGCCGCAGTGGCCGCACGCAACAGTTTGTGTCCTGCGACCAGCGCGCATGGCACGCCGGCGCGTCGCTCTGGCGCGGGCGCAGCGACTGCAATGACTGGTCGATCGGCATCGAACTCGAAGGCCTCGAAGGTGGCACTTTCGAAGCTGCGCAATACGCGCAGCTGGCGCGCCTGCTGCACGCGCTGTCGCGCCGCTATCCCTTGCTCGAGGCGGTCGGGCACGAACACGTGGCGCCGGGCCGCAAGGCCGACCCGGGTGCCGGCTTCGACTGGCTGCGGCTGCGCCGCATGCTGCGCGGCGCAGCGCTGCGGCTGCCGGCTGCCGCGTTGGCAAAGGCCTGAAGCAGCGCGGCTTTGCCGGCACTTTCGGCTGCCGTGCCCCGGTTGCTGCGGCGTCAATCAGGCGCAAGCAGCAGTTGCGCGGCGTGCTGCCGTGAAGCCCGCGACGAATGGCACGAAAGAGCCCTGCCGCAGTGCCGGCGCGTCTGCGGGTAGCCCCTCAAACAACACTAGCCCTAGTGGCTTGATGGGGGGTCACACCCCAGATATAGTGCTTGCTTGTGAAAACCGCGTGACAGCGGTGCCGCCCGAACCGGGACTGCCGAGTGCCTTGAAGCACGTCTTTTGCCGCGCCTCATTGGCGCCCGATGGGCCCCACCTGGCCCGACCCGTTCATCACCCGGCCGCCGCACCGCACGGCGTGCAGCAAAACAGCCTACCCAGACAATTCAGAGGAGATTGAATGCAATCTATACAGAGCACTGCAGCCGGCACCATTGCCGGCACGACTGGAACCACCGCAACCACCGGCACAGCCGCGCGCAACCCTGCCACGGCTGGCAGCATCGTCGGCACGCCCGGCACCGCCTTCGTCGGCTACCAGATCATTCGGCGCAACGGTGCGGTGGTCGGCTTCGAGCCGAACAAGATCGCTGTCGCCTTGATGAAAGCCTTCCTGGCCGTGCATGGCACGCAGGGCGCCGCGTCGGCCAGCGTGCGCGAAACGGTGGAGCGGCTCACCGAGTCCGTGGTGCGCGCCTTGCTGCGCTCGCGTCCGGGCGGCGGCACCTTCCACATTGAAGACGTGCAGGACCATGTCGAACTCGGCCTCATGCGCAGCGGCCACCACGAAGTGGCGCGCGCCTACGTGCTCTATCGCGAACGACGTTCTCAAGAGCGCGCGCGCCAGGTGCCAGCCGCAGCGGCCAAGTTGGCTGAACTGCATGTCACCGAAGGCGGCCAGCGCGTGCCGCTGGACATGGATGCACTGCGTGCGCTGATCGAATCGGCCTGCGCCAGCCTGGGCGCCGACGTGAAAGCAGAACCCATCCTGGCCGAAACGCGCCGCAACCTGTACGACGGCGTGCCGATCGACGAGGTTTACAAAGCCGCCATCCTGGCCGCGCGCACGCTGATCGAGAAAGAACCTGGCTACACGCGCGCCACCGCGCGGCTGCTGCTGCACACCATCCGCCGCGAAATTCTGGGCGCCGAGGTCACGCAGGCGCAGATGAGCGAGCGCTACGCCGAGTACTTCCCGCAGTACATCAAGAAGGGCGTCGGCGCTGAACTGCTGGACGAGAAGCTGTTGCAATTCGACCTTGCACGCCTGGGCGCCGCCATCGACGCCAGCCGCGACCTGCAGTTCGACTACCTTGGTCTGCAGACGCTGTACGACCGCTACTTCCTGCACATCGAAGAAGTGCGCATTGAAATGCCGCAGGCTTTCTTCATGCGCGTCGCAATGGGCCTGGCTTTAGGCGAGATCGACCGCGAGGCGCGCGCCATCGAGTTCTACAACGTGCTGTCCAAGTTCGACTTCATGAGCAGCACGCCGACGCTCTTCAACAGCGGCACGCGGCGCTCGCAACTGTCCAGCTGTTACCTCACCACGGTGGCCGACGACCTGGAGGGCATCTATGAAGCGCTGAAGGAAAACGCGCTGCTGAGCAAGTTCGCCGGCGGCCTGGGCAACGACTGGACGCGGGTGCGCGCCCTTGGCAGCTACATCAAGGGCACCAACGGCAAGAGCCAGGGCGTGGTTCCCTTTCTCAAGGTCGTCAACGACACCGCAGTGGCCGTCAACCAGGGCGGCAAGCGCAAGGGCGCGGTGTGTGCCTACCTGGAAACCTGGCACCTCGACCTGGAAGAGTTTTTAGAGCTGCGCAAGAACACCGGCGACGACCGTCGGCGCACGCACGACATGAACACCGCCAACTGGATCCCCGATCTCTTCATGCGCCGCGTGCTTGAAGGTGCCGAATTCCCCGACGACGCCAGCAAGGGCCAGTGGACGCTGTTCTCGCCTTCCACCTGCCCCGACCTGCACGACAAATTCGGCA
>JANNGN010000320.1:0-1524 GCA_031403895.1 Rubrivivax sp.
GGCCTGTCGCCGCTGCTCGCCGGCGCGGCGCTGGGCGTGTTCGCCGCGATCATGCTGGGCGGCATGGACAGCATCCTGGGCGCCATCGTCGCCAGTGTCGCAATCGGCCTTGTCGAGTCGCTCGCCGCCGGCTACCTGGGCGGCAAGTCGCGCGACGTGGTGCCCTACGTCGTCGTGCTGGCGGTGCTGGTGTTTCGCCCCTACGGCATCTTCGGCACCCGCACCATCGAAAGACTTTAGGACCATGAACCCCCACGCTCACATTCGTTCGCTGCCCCCAGGCACTGCGAAGGGCTCCTTCATGGCCAGTGGGGCGCAGGCCCCCAGGGGCAACGAAGAGGCCCCGTCGTGGCCCACGGCGGCCCGGCGGGAGTCCTGATGCGCACCGCCGTGTTCCACGAAAACTTTGCGTCCGAAGAACGCCTGTGGGATTCGCCCACCGCGCGCGGCTGGATGCTGGCCTTCACGCTGTCGCTGTTCACGCTGCCGCTGTGGGGCGGCGACTACGTGCTGGCGATGGCCTGCATCGTCGGCATCCACGTCATCGCGACGCTGGGCCTGAACATCACCACCGGCAACGCCGGGCTCATCTCGCTGAGCCACAGCGCCTTTCTCGGCGTGGGTTGCTACACCGTGGCCTGGCTGGGCAAGATGGGCGTGCCGTTTTACATCACGCTGCCGGTGGCGGGCTTCGTCGCTGCGGGCCTGGGCGTCATCGTCGGCTTGCCGAGCTTGCGCGTGAAGGGCTTGTACCTGGCCATCGCCACGCTGGCGGCGCACTTCATCCTGACCTTCATCTTCCGCGAATGGGAATCCGTGACCGGTGGCGTGCCGGGCACCTCGATCCCGCGTGCGGAATTCTTCGGCTTTGTCTTCATCGGCGACCGGCGAAATTTTTTCCTGATCTTCGGCATTGCCTTCCTGATGGCGGTGGTGGCGCGCAACCTGGCCCGCACCCACATCGGCCGCGCCTTCGTGGCGGTGCGCGACCGCGACTTCTCGGCCGAGATCCTGGGCGTGAACCTGCTGCGCACCAAGCTGCTGGCCTTTGCCATCGGTTCCTTCTACGCTGGCGTGGCGGGCGGGCTGCTGGGCTACTTTTACGGCGCCATCACGCCTGAGTACTTCTTGCTGACGCTGTCGGTGTTCTACCTCGCGGCCATCATCGTCGGCGGGCTGGGCACGGTGCTGGGCAGCGTGCTGGGCGCTCTGTTCATGACCTTCGTGCCTGAAGTCCTGCGCTTGCTGGCGCATGCCAGTTCGCACCGGTTCCCCGGCATCGCCGCGCTGCTGCTGCCGATGGGCCAGGTGGTGTTTGGCGTGCTGATCATCTTCTTCCTGATCTTCGAGCCGCATGGCCTGGCGGCCATCTGGTCGCGCATTCGGCGCACCTTCCATCTCTGGCCGTTCAAGACCTGATTGCCTGAGAGTTCACTGTCTCCCCCAACGACCCCAGGAGAATTCCATGACCGACATCGTCCGCCGCAAGATCGTGCAATCCATCGGCGCTGCCGCTTCACTCGG
>JANNGN010000321.1:0-3030 GCA_031403895.1 Rubrivivax sp.
GCCATGAACGCCGGCCTGGAAGGCCAGCCGGTGCGCGTGCGCATGGAGTCGGGCCGTGTGGTGGTGGGCCTGCCGGTCGGCCACAAGCGTGTGGAGCTGAACCTGTGACGCCAAAAGCACGGCAGGCACCCCTCATTTGCGGGGCTGGAACGAAAAACATCGCCTCGGGGCTAAAGTTGGCAGCGTGTCTGTCCGATACAGCATGCATGTCCTTGGGCCACCACCCTCCCCGTGCCCCTGGCAGGAGTCAATCATGAAGATCGGTCCTTTCGAACCCAAACCCCCGGTGGCCCCGGCCAGCACCGAGCGCAAGAGCGCGGGTGTACCGATGCCGCCCACGGCCGAAGCCAGCACGCAGGTCGAGCTGTCACCGGCGGCTTCGCTGCTGTCGGGCGCGGCGGCCGACGCCAGCTTCGACGCCAAAAAGGTCGAGCGCATTGCGCAGGCCATCCGCGACGGCAAGTTCACCGTCAACGCCGAGGCGATTGCCGACAAGCTGATCCTCAATGCGATGGAACTGCTTGGCCGCAAGCCCAGTTGAGCCGCTGGCTGACCGCAATCCGCACCCTGATCTGCCCATGATCCAGACCGCGCAAGAACTGAAGGCCGTGCAGCAAGCCGCTGCACTCGAGCCGCCACTGAAGGCCGTGGAAGCGCAACTGCTGGCGCTGGGCCTGGCGCTGCACCAGCAAGACGCGGCGGCCGTGGACGCTGCGGCCTCGGGCCTGCATCTGGCGCTGGCCGCCGCCGTGGACCACTTCGGCCGCGCGGCGCGCAGCGGTGGTGTGCCGGCACCGCTGCGTCACCGCCTGGCGCTGGCCAGCGGCCAGGTGGCGGCGCAGCGTGAAGCGCTGGCGCGCGCCACGGCGTCGCTGGACCGCGCCATCGACGTGCTGATCCCCAGGCTGGCGCCCAGCACGCTGTATGGCGCTGGCGGCGGCAGCGACCGGCACAGCCCTGCGGGCGGTGGTCTGCTGGCCTGAAACGATCTCTTCCCCCAACTAAAAAGACCGGCTAACGCCGGTCTTCTTGTTGGTGCGTACTGCTTCAAGCCTGCCGTGGCAGGCCTGCGCGTTCACCACTCGCGCAGCTTGGTGCGCAGCCGCGCGATGCTCTGGCTGTGCAGCTGGCAGACGCGGCTTTCGGTGACGCCCAGCACGGCCGCAATTTCCTTCAGGTTCATGTCGTGTTCGTAGTACATGCTCATCACGTACTGCTCGCGCTCGGGCAGGTGCTTGATGGCTTCGACCAGCGCTTCGCGCATGCGCTGGTCTTGCAGCCGCGCGACCGGATTGGCGTCGTTGTCGATGACGTGGCGGTCGAGGTAGTCGTCGTCGCCGTCGTCACCGCTCAAGTCTTCCAGGCAGATGAGCTGGGTGCCACGCACCTTGCCCAGCAGCGTCTGGTAGTCCACCAGGCTGAGGCCCATCTCGCGTGCGATTTCGCTTTCGTGCGGGGCGCGGCCGAAACGTTGTTCGAGCTTGTGTACGGCGGCTTCGATGCTGCGCTGGTGGCGGCGGTCGCCACGGCTCATCCAGTCGTTGCCGCGCAGCTCGTCGAGCATGGCGCCGCGGATGCGCTGGGTGGCGAAAGTCTCGAACTGCACGCCCTGGCCGGGGTCGAAGCGCGTCAGCGCGTCGCTCAGGCCGATCATGCCGACCTGGATCAGGTCGTCGAGCTCCACGTTGGCGGGCAGCTTGGCGATCATCTGGTGCGCGAGGCGGCGCACCAGGGGCTGGTACTGCTTGAGCAGCACGCCGGAGTCGAGTTGTCCCTTGGCGGTGTACATGGGTGCAGGCCTCTATCTGAAAGCGGGTCGGGCGGGTTGTGCAGCGGCCGGGGCCGGGCTGATGGCAGGTGCGGGGGTCGGCAAATACGCACTGCGGGTGTCCTGGCGGTCGGCGCTGTCATCCAGCGCCAGTTGTGCCGCCAGCAAGGCGGCGAGCGCAGCATCTGGCGGCGCCGCCGGGTCGCCCGCCGGGTCGATCAGCGCGGTGTGGCAGAGCACAGCGCTCAGGAAGGTCTCGGCGCAGCCGGCCAGGCTGGCGGCGATGGACGCCGCGCGCGGCGACTGCGGCGCGGCGGCCAGCAGCAAATCGAAGGTCAACAGACCGCAGCGCTGCGCCAGCAGCTTGGCGCCGGCGTAGGCGTGCTTGATGCTGTCGGGGTGGTCGGCGCCGATCAACAGCGGCCGCGCGCCGCGGCGCTTGAAGATGCGCGCCAGGTCCTGCGCGTCGGCGTGCAGCAGCACCACGTCGGCCCTGGGCGCGGCGCGCTGCACGGCGTCGATGAAGCCGCCCGCGCTGCCGCGTGTATCGACGTAGGCCATCGGCAAGCCGCTGGCGGGCAGGTAGCCGACACGCGGCGACACCGCCTCGATGCCTGCCGCCAGGTCCAGTGCGGCCATCTCGTGCGGCGGCGGCGACGCACCGGATGCATCCACCACCAGCACCTGGCGCCCCGGCGCGGCGAGCACGGCGGCCAGGCGGTCGAGCACGACGCCGCTGAAGGCGACGTAGGGATTGGCCACCAGCGCCAGCACACGCTGCTGGCGGCCGGCGAACATGCGCCGCAGGCCGTCGGCCTGGTCCAGCGGCATGGGTCGTGAGTGGGCGTAGAAGTCGTGCATGGGGCTGTGGGTTGGGCTCATCCAGCGTGCATCAAGCGCGCGCGACGGCGCTGCTGCGCGCGGCCGGCAGCGCCGCGAAGATGAGGTTCATGTCCTGCTCGTCCAGCCGCCAGGCCGCGCCGCCACTGCTCTTGAGCGAGCGCTGGATGAGCGCGTTGGCCGACAGGCGATGCCAGTCTTCCGGCACGCGCTGGCCATTGGCCACGGCCACCACCTTGAGCTTGTGGCGGATCATTGAATCGAGGGCCGGCCCGAGCTTGACCGCTTCATCCAGCTTCGACAGCACGATGCCGCGGCAGGCCGGTGCACCGTAGGCGGCGAGCTGGTCTTCGATCGTCTCACCCTGCGCCGACGCGTTGACGACGAGCAGGCGGTTGATCGAGCGATGCGAAATCATCTCC
>JANNGN010000322.1:0-13845 GCA_031403895.1 Rubrivivax sp.
CACCAGGCTGCCGGCGATGATCAGCATGCTGTTGTTCAGGCTGAAGCCGATGCCCGCCGCCGCCCAGCCCGAGTAGCTGTTGAGCATGCTCACCACCACCGGCATGTCGGCGCCGCCGATCGGGATGATCAGCAGCACGCCCAGCACGAAAGCAATTGCCAGCATGGCAAAAAACGCCGGCCAGCTTTCGGTGAACGCAAACACCACACCCAGCGCCAGCATCAAAAGGCCGAGCACCAGGTTGATCTTGTGCTGGCCCGCAAAGGTCACGGGCGCGCCCTGGAAGAGGCGGAACTTGTACTTGCCGCTCAACTTGCCGAAAGCAATCACGCTGCCGCTGAAAGTGATGGCACCGATGGCCGCGCCCAGGAAGAGCTCGAAGCGGTTGCCGGTGGGAATGGCCGCGCCCTTGGGCACGATGCCGAAGGCCCACGGTTCTGCCACCACCGCCACGGCGATGAACACCGCAGCCAGGCCGATCATGCTGTGCATGAAGGCCACCAATTCGGGCATCTTCGTCATCTCGACGCGCCTGGCCATCACGGTGCCCAGGGCGCCGCCCGCGACCAGCCCGCCCAGCACCCACACCATGCCCTGCGCGCGCGTCTGGCCCATGTCGCCAGCAAGCCTGACGATGAGTGCGGCGGTGGTCAGCACGGCGATGGCCATGCCGATCATGCCGAACAGGTTGCCGCGCAGCGACGTGGTGGGGTGGCTCAGGCCTTTCAGCGCCTGGATGAAGCAGATGCTGGCCACCAGGTACAGCAGCGTGACGAGGTTCATGCTCATTCTTTTTCTCCGCCCGACTTCATGCGCGCCTGCACCGCTGCGGTGGCGAGTGCGCCCGCGCCGAGTGCGATCCACACGCGGTACTCGGCCATCACGTCAAACGCGTTCAGCAGCAGCACGAGCGGGATCGACACGCCCAGAAAAACCGCCGCCGGCAACCAGTACTCGGTCTTCATTTGGCGGCCTCCGCGCCGGCTGCACTGGCTGCCGGAGCCTTTTTCTCTTTCTTCCTGAACATCTCCAGCATGCGCCGTGTGACGAGGAAGCCGCCGAACACGTTCACCGCGCACAGCGCCACCGCCAGCACGCCCATGGTCTTGCCGAGCGGCGTTTCGGTGAGCGCGGCGGCCAGCATGGCACCCACCATGACGATGGCCGAGATGGCATTGGTGACTGCCATCAGCGGCGTGTGCAGCGCGGGTGTGACGGTCCACACCACGTGGTAGCCGACGTAGATGGCGAGCACGAAAATGATGAGATTGGTGACGGTGGGGCTGACGATGTCCATGTTCTGTTTCCTCTTCACTTTTTCTTTACTTGCGCTTTACTTCGCCCGACTGCGTCATCAGGCAGGCGACCACGATGTCGTCGTCCATCGGCACCACAAAGCCGCTGTCCTTGGGCAACACCAGCTTCAGAAAGTCGAGCACGTTGCGTGCGTACAGGCTGGATGAGTCCGCCGCCACCAAGGCCGGGATGTTGGTCTCGCCGACCAGCGTCACGCCGTGTTTGACGACGGTTTTGCCGGCTTCGGTGAGGGGGCAGTTGCCGCCTGCCGGCGCTGCCATGTCCACGATCACCGAGCCCGGCTTCATGCTCTTCACCATCTCTTCGGTGATCAGCACCGGCGCCGCGCGGCCCGGGATCAGCGCAGTGCTGATGACGATGTCGGCGGCAGCCACCTTCTTCGCCACTTCCACCTTCTGGCGGTCGAGCCAGCTCTGCGGCATCGCCTTGGCGTAGCCGCCCACGCCTTCAGCGGCTGCCTTCTCTTCGGGCGTCTCGTAGCTCACGTCGATGAACTTGCCGCCCAGCGATTCAACCTGCTCCTTCACCGAAGGCCGCACGTCAGACGCTTCGATCACCGCACCCAGCCGCTTGGCCGTGGCGATGGCCTGCAAGCCGGCCACGCCCACGCCCAGGATCACGACACGCGCGGCCTTGATGGTGCCGGCCGCAGTCATCAGCATCGGGAACAGGCGCTGGTAATAGCCAGCCGCCAGCATCACCGCCTTGTAGCCGGCGATGTTGGCCTGCGATGAGAGGACATCCATGCTCTGCGCGCGCGACGTGCGCGGCGCGGCTTCGAGCGCAAAGCTCGTCAGGCCGGCAGCGGCCAGGCGTGCCAGGTTGTCTTTGTCGAAAGGGTTGAGCATGCCGACGAGTGCGCTGCCGCTCTTCATCAGGCTCAGCTCGTCGGCGTCGGGGCTGCGCACCTTCAGCACCAGCTCGCAGCCAAGCGCGCCAGCACGGTCGGTGATCTCTGCGCCGGCCGCTTCATAGGCCGCGTCGGTGGCGCTGGCGCCAATGCCGGCGCCGGACTGCACGCGAACCGTGTGGCCCTGGGCCTTGAGTTTCTTGGCCGTCTCGGGGGTCACCGCCACGCGGGTCTCGCCCGCCGCGGTTTCGAGCGGTACGCCTATGAGCATGAAAGCCTCCTCGCGGCTGTGCGCCGGTCTTGTGACGGTCTTCTGACGGTCTTGTGATTTTGGGCGTGCGAAGCTACCACAAAGTTTCATCCATTTCGGGGCTCGACTACGATGGCATCGCATGCCTGCAACCCGCTTCAGCCCCAGCGTCACGGTGGCCGCCATCATCGACGACGGCGGCACGCCGCCGCGCTACCTGCTGGTGGAAGAGCACACGCCAGAGGGCCTGAAGCTGAACAACCCGGCTGGCCACCTGGACGCCGGTGAAAGCCCGCAGCAGGGCGTGGTGCGCGAGGCGCTGGAAGAGACGGCGCGTGTCTTCACGCCGCAGGCTCTGGTGGGCGTGTACCTGTCGCGCTTCGTGCGCCCGGCCACGGGGGATGACGTGAGCTATCTGCGCCTGGCCTACTGCGGCAGCGTGGCTGAGCCGCTGCCGGGCCGGGTGCTTGATGAAGGCATCGTGCGCACACTGTGGCTCACGCTGCAAGAGCTGCGCGACAGCGTGGCGCGCCACCGCAGCCCGCTCGTGCTGCGCTGCATTGAAGACCACTTGGCGGGACGGCGCTTCCCGCTGGATCTGGTGTTGACGGACGCCAGCCTGAGCACGCCCGACATCAAACGCTGAAGCAACCGGCACGTCGCCGTCAGCGCGCGCCCGCGCGTTCCAGCATCTGCACCATCGCCGCGTAGCCGCGTGCGCGGGCCAGCTGCAAGGGTGTGCGGCCTTCGCGGTCTGCCAGCTGCGTGCTGGCACCGGCGTCCAGCAGCGCGCGCAGCGTGGCCTGGTGGCGCGCGCCGCCGTCGCCCAGCACGACGGCCTCGATCAGCGCCGTCCAGTGCAGGTTGTTGACATGGTCCAGCGGTGCCTGCGCGGCAATCAGTTGGCGCACCACGCCGTCGTGCCCCAGGTGCGCGGCCGCAATCAGCGCGGTGCCGTCGTAGCGGCTGGTGACGAGCTTGGCGCTGGCGCCCTGGGCCAGCAGCAGGCGCAGCGTGTCTTCGTCGCCGGCCACGGCGGCGATGGTCACGGCGTCGTAGCGGCCACTCTCGAAAGCGGCCGTGTCGGCGCCAGCGGCCAGCAAAGCCTTGACGGCGCCGCGCTGGCGCGCAAAGGTCGCCACGTGCAGCGGCGTGCGGCCGTGCGCGTCGCGCGCTTCGCGGGCGGCAGACACTGCGGCCAGGCGCGCCACGGCTGCCACGTCGCCGCGCTGGGCGGCGCTGTGCAGGCCGCTGTAGGCGACGATTTCGCTTGCGGAAGGCGGCACCTGCGCGGCCGCAGGCAAGGCGGCCAGGTGGGCCGCCACGGCGACTGCCGCGCACCGCATGGCGGTGTGCAGGCGCGCCAGGCCCCGGTGTCGCTGCTTCATTTCAGCAAGTCCTTGAGCTTGTCGATGGCCGCCATCGCACACTGCTCGTCAAGCTGGCCGCCCGGCGCGCCGCCCACGCCCAGCGCGCCGATGACTTCGGTGCCCACGCGCACGGGCACACCGCCGCCCAGCAGCAGGTAGCCCGGGATGTGCACCAGGTTGGCTGCGGCAGGATTCTTCTGCGCCGCCTCCATCATCGCCAGCGTGCTGTTCTTTGCCGACGCGGACGTGAAGGCCTTCAGACGGCTGGAGTCCAGCGTGTGCGGGCCGGCGTTGTCGGCGCGCTGCACGGCACGCACGCTGCCGGCGCGGTCCACCACCGTGGCCGTGACCGCATGGCCATTCGCCTGGCACGCGGCCACGCTGGCGGCGGCAAGCTGGTGGGCGAGTTCGAGCGACATGTTCTTTTCGCTGCGCACGGCCTGGGCCATTGCAGGCTGGGCTGCGACGGTGACGGCAGCGAGTGCGATGGCGGCGATGGCGGCCAGGGGTGCCAGGCGGCGGGTGGGATTCATGAGGGCTTCTCGGGTTGTGGATCTTGCGGTCGCGGCCGCATGCCGGCCGTGCCCACAATCTAGCCAAAGCGGCCGCGTCCGGCCATGCGTGCGCCCACGCGCCGGGGTCCGTAGATCTACGCAGCGGGGCTTTCTTCCACCAGCAGCGCAAAGCGCCGGATCAGCTGCGCCAGCGACTCCACCTGCAGCTTGGCCGACAGGTGGCTGCGGTGGGTCTCGACGGTGCGCGGCGACAGCGCCAGGGCGCGGCCGATTTCCTTGTTGCTCAGCCCCGCCACCACCAGCGACAGCACTTCGCGCTCGCGTGCTGACAGGCGCGCAAAGCGCTCGCGCGCGTCGCGGTCGGCGCCCACCCGTTCGCGCGACTGCACGTGGGCGCGCACGGCCAGGTGCAGGGCCTCCAGCAGCGATTCGTCATCGACCGGCTTTTCAAGAAATTCGGCGGCGCCGGCCTTGAAGGCGCGGCGGCACATCTCCACCGTGCCGTGCCCGGTGAGCATGATCACCGGCTGGTCCACGCCACGCGCGCGCAGCAGGTCCAGCACGCTCAGGCCGCTTAAGCCCGGCATGCGCACGTCCAGCACCACGGCGCCGATGGCCCCGGCATCAAAGCCGTCCAGAAAAGCCTGCGGGTGCGGCCACTGGGCGGTGCGCAAGCCCACCGTGCCGATCAGCAGCGCCAGGCTTTGGCGTACGGCGTCGTCGTCATCGACGAGGTGGATGAGTGGGGTGATGGCCGTCATGGTGTCTTCTCCGCCAGCGGCAAGGCCAGCCTGAATTCGGCGCCGCGTGGCACCGCGTTGCGGGCCGTGAGCGTGCCGTGCATGCCTAGCGCCAGGCTCTCGCACAGGCTCAGGCCCAGGCCCAGCCCGTCGGCTCGCGTGGTGTAGAAGGGTTCGAACACGCGCGCCAGCGCAGCGGGTGCGATGCCGGGCCCGCTGTCGCACACGCTGAGCACGCCGCAGTGCTGGTCGCTGCCGAGCCGCAGCCGCAGCTGGCGCTGGCCGATGGGCACGGACTGCAGCGCCTGCATCGCGTTGCCCACCAGGTTGTGCAGGATCTGCTCCAGCGCCACCGCGTCGGCCTGCACCGCGCCCGCCCGGCCTTGCAGCGCAGTGTCGATGCCGTGGCGGCGCAGTTCGGGTTCCAGCAGTTCGAGCACCTGGCGCAGCACGCTGGCCATCTGCACCGGCTGGCTGCGCGGGGCGGCGGTGGCGACTGGGGTGGTGGCCGTGGCGGCTGTGGGCGGCGCTTCGATCAGCCTGCGCAAACGCGCCAGCACGTCGCCGGCCCGTCGCGCCTGCGCGGCGGCCTGAAGCATCGCGTGCTGTGCGGTGGCCAGCGCGGGCGGCTCGTCAGCGAGCAGGCGCACTGCGGCCTGGGTGTTGGACAGCACGGCGGTCAGCGGCTGGTTCAGTTCGTGCGCGATGCCGGCGGCCAGTTCACCCTGCGCATTCAACCAGGCCACCCGCTGCACACGCAGCAGGCCAATGGCGCGCTGCCGTTCGCGCCGTGTGCGCTGCCAGCCCGCCAGCACCGCCGCGCTGAGCGTGAGCGCCAGCGCCCAGGCGGACAACAGGGCCCAGGGCCATTGCACCGGCCCGGTGGCGCGGCGCAGCCGCAACTCAAAAGGCTGGCTGTTGGAGGCCAGGCTTTGCGCAAACACGAAACCCTCGGTCAGCCCGGCGGGTGCGAGGTCGGGCTGCTGCCCCGCTTGCAGCACGACGGTCTGGCCCGCGTGCACAAGCTCCACACGCACCGGCCCGGCCTCTTGCAGCGGCCATTCGCGCCACGGCACCATGCGCCGCATGTCGATGTGCAGCGCAAAGCTCAGCGGGTTGCCGGAGTGAACCAGCCAGTAGCGCGCGGCAGCTGCATCGACGGCGCCGAGCACGGCGTGCCGCGTGATGCGCGAGCGGTCTTGCGCCTCATTCAATGCAGCGTCCGGCCAGGGCTGGGCCGCGTCGTGCCGCAGCACCGCCAGCAGCTGCGGATAGAGCGCAGGCAGGCGCTGTTCAGGCCCTGCTGCGCCGCCTGCGTCCGGGCTCAGCAGCACGAGTGTCGCCAGCACCGCCTCCAGCTGCGCGGCCTGCTGGCTGAACAGCCGGTGTGCGCTGCGGGCCTGGTCCTGGAAGATGCTGCGGCGCTGCGCGATGTCGATGCGCACGATGACTAGTGAGCCGGCAAGCAGCAGCACGGCCCAGCCCAGCAGCCACGGTGCATAGCGTCGCCACGGTGCATGCATGGCGGCTTCGTTCACACCTGCTCAGACGCGCAAGGCCGTGGCCCAGCGCAGCAGCAGCGCCGACACCCGCTCGGGCTGCTCCAGCGTCAGCATGTGGCCGGCGCCGGGCACGAAGTCCAGTTGCGCCTGCGGCATCAACGCGGCCATCTCGCGCGCGTGTTCGGGCGGGGTCAACTGATCGGCTTCACCGCAGGCCACGAGCACCGGGCAGCGGATGTGCGGCAGCTGCGGCCGGCTGTCCACACGCGCCATCACGGCGCGGTTCTGCTGGATGAGCTGGGCTGCACCGGCGCGCCGGATCATCGCCAGATAACGCTCCACCAGCCCCGTTGCGCGCGCACCGTGCGGGTGAAAGGCGAAGAGCACGTTGGCGCGCAGCACTTCGTCCATGCGGCCGTTGGCGAAGAGTTCGCAGGCCTTCGTGCGCAAGCTGATGAGCTCGGCCGTGTCGGGCCGCGCCGTGCTGCCCAGCAGCGCCAGCGCGGCCACACGCGCCGGTGCCTGGCGCTGCATTTCAAGCGCCAGCATGCCGCCCATCGACGCACCCACCAGCACCTGGCGGCCCGGGTGTTCGGCCCACAGCAGCGTGGCCATTTCGGACAGCGAGGCGCAGCGCGTGTGGGCATCGCTGACGTGTACCCTGGCGTGCAGCGCCAGCGCAGCGGCCTGGTGCTGGAACAGTTCTGCATCGCAGGCCAGGCCGGGCAGGAGCAGGATCGACGGGATCGGCGGCATCGACGGGATCGGCATCCACCCAGTTTGCCAGGGACCCCGTGCCAGGCGCTGTGCCCTGGCCGGCAGGTATGCTGCACGCCATGAACACCCTGGCCCCCTTTCACCTTGCATTCCCGGTTGACGACCTCGCGCGGGCGCGCAGCTTTTACGGCGGCGTGCTGGGCTGCACGGAAGGCCGCAGCAGCAGCGAATGGATCGACTTCGACTTCTTCGGCCACCAGATCGTCGCCCACCTGAGCCCGCCCAAACCGGGCGCCGAGCACACGAACCCGGTCGATGGCCACGACGTGCCGGTGCCGCACTTTGGCGTCGTGCTGGACTGGGACGATTTCCAGGCCCTGGCGGTGCGGCTGCGCGAGCGTGGCACGCGTTTCATCATCGAGCCCGGCATCCGCTTTGCCGGCCAGGTGGGCGAGCAGGCGACGATGTTCTTCCACGACCCGGCGGGCAATGCGCTGGAGTTCAAGAGCTTCCGCGACCGTTCACAGCTGTTCGCCAAATGACGCGCCGGCCTGTGATGCGCAGCGACGACGACGACGACGACGACGCGTGACCGAACTCCTCTTCATCCGCCACGGCGAAACCGACTGGAACCGCCAGCAGCGCTTCCAGGGCCAGATCGATGTGCCCTTGAACGCCACCGGCCGCGCTCAGGCCGAGCTTCTGGCCACCCGGTTGGCGGCAGAACGCTACGACGCCTTCTTCACCAGCGACCTCCAGCGCGCCCGCGAAACCGCAGCACCGCTGGCATCGGCGTGGAGCCAGCAACCGGTGGTGGTGCCGGGGCTGCGCGAGCAGAGCTTTGGCGTTTGGGAAGGGCTGGACGTGCCCACCATCAAGGACCGCCACGGTGCGATGTGGCAGGACTGGCTGCAGCACCATGGTGACTTTGCGTTGCCAGGCGGCGAGAGCTTGCGTCAGTTCCACACCCGCGTGTTGAGCGCCGTGCAAGAAATCGCGCGCGCTGCGGATGGCCAGCGCCTGGCCATCGTCACGCACGGCGGCGTGCTGGACATGCTGTGGCGCAGCGCGCACGGCCTGTCACTGGACGGGCTGCGCGCCTGCGAGATTCCGAACACGGGGTTGAACCGCCTGCGCTGGGTTCAGTGTGAGGGCAAGGGCACGCTGCACATCGATAGCTGGGCCGACGACGCCCACTTGGCCGGCATGCCAGCGCAGCCAAACACGGCGGCCGGCGAGCGATGAGTCAGTTCACTGCCGGCCCACCGCAACTTCACGGCCAACTCACTGCCAGCTGAGCGCCGCCAAGTCGTTCACGAACAGCGGCATATCCTTCCACAACCCCTTCAGTCGCGCGTTAGCCACCGTGATCCAGGTCGGCTGGTAGAGGTAGGCCGACACCGCATCGCGCGCCACCAGGGTCTGCGCTTCGGCCATCAGCTTGTTGCGCTCTTCGGGCTTGATGGTGGCCTGCACGCGCGCCCACAACGTGTTGAACTCGGTGGACTCGTAGCCCCAGTAGTAGTTGGGCCGCGCGAAGTTGCCAAAGTCCAGCGGCTCGACATGAGAAATGATCGTCAGGTCGTATGCCTTCTGGCCGTACACGGCCGACAGCCACTGCGCCCATTCCACGTTCTCGATCTTCGCGTTGATGCCCACCTTGGCCAACTGCGCCGCAATGACCTCGCCGCCCTGGCGCGCATAGGGCGTGGGCGGCAGCTTCATCGTCAGCTCCAGCGGCAGCGTCACGCCAGCCTGATGCAGCAATGCACGCGCCTTGGCGGGGTCGAAGTTGTTCATGGCCGTCAGATCGACATAGCCCGGCGCGCCGGGCACAAAGTAGCTGCCGATGGGCACGCCGAAGCCATCGGCCGCGCCGTCGATGACGGCCTTGCGGTCGATGGCCGCTGCAATGGCGCGGCGCACGCGCACATCGTCCAGCGGCTTCCTCTTGTTGTTGATGGCCAGGATCGTCTTGGCGCGACTGCCGCCAATCAGCACCTGGTACTTCTTTTTGTCGGCCTCGAAAGCCTTCAGGCTGCGCGCCGCCGACACGCGCGGAAAGACGTCAACGTCGCCCGACAGCAGCGCGGCCACCTGGGCTGCGGGGTCGCTGATGAAACGCATCGTCACGCGTCGCAGCTTCACGTCCTTGGCGCTGCGCCAGCCGTCCCAGCGTTGCAGCGTGACGGCAGATCCCTTGGCCCAGTTGTCGAGCCGGTAGGGCCCGGTGCCGACGGGCTGGGTGTTGTTGCCGGCCACACTTTTCGGTTCGACGATCACGGCCGTGGCCTGGCCGAGCTTGAACAGCAGGTCGGGGTCGCCGTTCTTCAGGTTCAGCACCACGCTCGTGGCGCTGGGCGTGTCGATGCGCTCGATGTTGGCGAAGGTCGCCTTGTCCTTGTTGGTGCTGGCCTTGTCGGCGGCCCGCTCGAAGCTGAACTTCACCGTGGCGCTGCTGAAGGGTTCGCCGTTGTGAAAGTTAATGCCAGAGCGCAGCGTGAAGGTCCAGGTCTTCAAGTCCGGCGACGTGGTCCAGCTCTGGGCCAGCAGCGGCGTCGTGCGGCCGTCGCTGTTGATCTTGGTCAGCGGCTCAAAGACGTTGTAGAGCACGATTTCGGCAATCGCGCTGGACGCGCCGGCGGTCGGGTCCAGGCCCGGTGGTTCCAGCGTCATGGCCAGCACGAGGCTGTCCTTCTTCGGCTGTGCAGCGGCCGGCGCGGCGCAGGCCACTGCCGCCAGCGCTGCGCTGAGAAGCCATCCGGCGGCGCGGGCGCAAAAGCGGGTGCTGGAGGTCATGGCGGCCTTCCTATGGCGTTGGGTGGCGGCGGGTCAAGGGCGGCGGGCGGCGGGCACATCGATCTTGTAGCGCGCCCTCAGCGCGCCGGGCTGCCGAGCAGCATCGCGCGGTACCAGCCATAGGTGT
Organism: Rubrivivax sp.; assembly: GCA_031403895.1. Classification (GTDB taxonomy): domain Bacteria; phylum Pseudomonadota; class Gammaproteobacteria; order Burkholderiales; family Burkholderiaceae_C; genus Rubrivivax. The sequence continues at coordinate 10,188 of JANNGN010000322.1, forward strand.
CGCCGGGGGCGCTGGTACCAGCCACGCCCACCTCGCGGAAGCGCGCCGACATCATGTTGGCGCAGTGGCCAGGGCTGCGCATCCACCCCGCCAGCGCGTCGGGCACCGAGCTGTAGCCGGCAGAGACGTTCTCGCCCAGGGCGCTGAAGGCATAGGCTTCGCGCGCCACGCGGTCACTCATGCTGGAGCCGTCGCCGCCCGTGTGCGACAGGGTGCGCCGCGCCGCCATGTCCCTGGCGTGCTTTTGCGCCGCTTGTTCCAGCCGTGCATTCCAGGCCACCGGCGCGGCCGGCGCGAAGCGCTGCGTGCCGCAGGTGGCGCCGGCAGCGCGGTAGGTGTTGATGCGCTGCAGCGTGTCCCGCGCATCGGCGCTGGGTGGCAGGGAGGTTGAAGAGGTTGGGGCCGGCGCACGCTCGTGCAACGCAACGCTGCCCCTGGGTTCGAGCGCGATGCCCACCCTATCGGGCCGCGCCGGCTGCACCGGCGCGCATGCAGCCAGGCACCAACCGCCCACAAGGGCGGCGGTGGTGCGGACCAGCGACTGGGGCATCAAACGCGGCGCGCTGGGCGCAGCCCGGCGATGGGGGTGCTCAAAACGGGATGTCGTCGTCCATGTCGTCAAAGCCGGTGCTGGACTTGGCAGCGGGTTTGGACGCCGGCGCGCTGCGGGCGGGTGGCGCGCTGCGCGGGGCAGAGGAAGCGGCATGGGCAGGGGCCGAGCCCATCTCGGCGTCGCTGCCACCGCCGCCACCGCCACCTTCGCGGCTACCGAGCATCGTCATTTCATTCGCGACGATCTCGGTGCTGTACCTTTCCGCGCCTTCCTTGTCGGTCCACTTGCGGGTCTGCAGGCGGCCTTCGATATAGACCGACTTGCCCTTCTTCAGATATTCGCCGGCAATTTCAGCCAGCCGGTCGAACATCACCACGCGATGCCATTCGGTCTGTTCCTGTTTTTCGCCGCTGGTTTTGTCTTTCGACACACGGCTGGTGGCCACCGTGATGTTGCAAATGGCCGAGCCGCTGGGTGCGTAGCGAATCTCGGGGTCTTTGCCGAGGTTGCCGATGAGGATGACTTTGTTGACTGAGGCCATGGGCTGCTCCCGGTGCGGGTTTGGGGACGGGGTTGCGAACGAGTTTGCGAACGAGTTTGCGACAAGGTTTACGACCGTTCGATGGCCCATTATTGCGCGCCACCCTGGCCGCGCCACCCCCTTCGGCAGTGGCCCGGGCGAGCCACCCCGGCAGCGGGCACCCGAAGGCGGGGCCCGGGCGTGCAGCCTGGGCGCTGGCCTCGCGTAGCATCCCGTTCCAACCATGGCTGCCGTGCTCTCCAAGACCTCCGAATCCCCAACTGCGGCCACGCCCGCACAGGTCCTGCACGAGGTCTTCGGCTATGCCGAGTTTCGCGGCGCGCAGGCCGACATCGTGCAGCATGTGGTGGCCGGCGGCGACGCGCTCGTGCTGATGCCCACCGGCGGCGGCAAGAGCCTGTGCTACCAGGTGCCGGCCATCGTGCGGCACCGCGCCGGGCAGGGCGTGGCAGTGGTGGTGAGCCCCTTGATTGCGCTGATGCACGACCAGGTCGGCGCGCTGCACGAGGCGGGCGTCAACGCCGCATTCCTGAACAGCACGCTCGACGCCGAGCAGACGCGCCACGTCGAACGTGAACTGCTCGCCGGCCGCCTGACGTTGCTGTACGCAGCGCCTGAGCGCATCCTGACGCCGCGTTTCATGGGCATGCTCGCGTCGCTGCAAGCGCGCGGGCTGTTGAGCCTGTTTGCCATCGACGAAGCGCACTGCGTAAGCCAGTGGGGGCACGATTTCCGCGAGGAATACCTCGGCCTGTCGGCGCTGCACGAACAGTTCCCTGGCGTGCCGCGTGTGGCGCTGACCGCCACCGCCGACGACCACACGCGCGCCGACATCATCCAGCGCCTGCAACTGGAAGCCGCGCGCCTGTTCGTGGCCAGCTTCGACCGCCCGAACATCCGCTACACCATCGTCGAGAAAGACGAACCGAAGAAGCAGTTGCTGCGCTTCCTGCGCGACGAGCACGACGGTGATGCTGGCATCGTCTATTGCCAGAGCCGCAAGCGGGTCGAAGAGACGGCCACCTGGTTGTCTGCTGAAGGACTGACGGCGCTGCCGTACCACGCCGGCCTGGACACCGATATGCGGCGCCGCCATCAAGACCGATTCTTGCGCGAAGACAGCGTGGTGATGGTGGCCACCATCGCCTTCGGCATGGGCATCGACAAACCCGATGTGCGCTTCGTCGCCCACCTGGACCTACCGAAGAACATCGAAAGTTATTACCAGGAGACAGGCCGCGCCGGGCGCGACGGCCTGCCCGCCGATGCCTGGATGACCTACGGCCTGGCCGATGTGGTGAACCAGCGCCGCATGATCGACGAGAGCGAAGCGCTGGAGGACTTCAAGCGCCTGCAGCGCAAGAAGCTCGACGCCTTTCTGGCGCTGTGCGAAGCGCATGACTGCCGACGTGTGCGGTTGCTGGGTTACTTCGGGCAGGACTATGTCAGCCCGCCCGACGCAGGGCCGCCCCAAGGCGGGCAGCGCCCCCTCGGGGGGCAGCGAGAGCACGAAGTGCCGAGCTTGGGGGCCCGTTGCGGAAACTGCGACAGCTGCATCAATGCGCCCGCGACCTGGGACGCGACCGAGGCCGCGCGCAAGGCGCTCAGCGGCATCTACCGTTTCCGCCAGGCCGGCGGCCAGCGCTATGGCGCGGGTCACCTGATCGACGTGCTGCGTGGCAAGGTCACCGACAAGGTGACGCAGAACGGCCACCAGCGGCTGTCCACCTTTGGCATCGGCGCCGAGGTGAGCGAAGCGCAGTGGCGCCTGGTGCTGCGCCAGCTGATCGCCATGGGCCACGTGCAGACCGAAGGCGAGTACGGCACGCTGGTGCTGTGCGACAGCGCGCGCGAGGTGCTGCGCGGCGAGGTGCCGGTGTGGCTGCGTGTGCCGGCTGAGGCCCGCCCGCGCCTGCGCGCCACGCGCGAGCGCGCGCCGCGCGGTGCAGGCACTGGAGGCACTGGAGGCAGTGGTGGCGCCGGCAAACCACCGCCGCTGCCGCTGGACGGTGAAGCCACGCAGCGCTTCCTGGCGCTGAAAGCCTGGCGCGGCGAAGTGGCGCGCGAGCACAACCTGCCCGCCTACGTCGTGTTCCACGACGCCACGCTGGCCGAGATGGCGCGTGAATGCCCGGCCACGCTCGACGCACTGGCCGGCATCAGCGGCGTGGGTTCGAAGAAGCTCGAGGCTTACGGCGCCGAGATACTGCGCTTGCTGGCGGTCTGAGGCAGCGACACGCACCGGGGGTGGCCGCGAAGAGGCGCGGCTTTATGATGCTCGGTTCGCCTACCCATGCACCATGCCTGACGCCGTTGTCCCTTCTGCCCCGCCGCCGCGCATCGCGCAGGAAGCCTCCGCCCCGCGCGCATCCCCCGGCGAAGCACGCGCCTTGCGCGTGCGGGGCGCCCGCACCCACAACCTGAAGAACATCGACCTCGACATCCCCAAACACTCGCTGGTGGTGATCACGGGCTTGTCGGGTTCGGGCAAGAGCAGCCTGGCTTTCGACACCCTGTATGCCGAGGGCCAGCGCCGTTATGTCGAAAGCCTGAGCGCCTATGCG
>JANNGN010000323.1:0-2047 GCA_031403895.1 Rubrivivax sp.
CATCGTCAGCCACGCCGTGCACGCGCAAGAGCCACAGTGGTTTGCCACCGCCCCGGCCGGTGCCATCCGCAAGGCGCTGGCCAAGGCAGGCTGGCAGGCCAGCCAGGTGGATCTGTGGGAAGTGAACGAAGCCTTCGCCGCCGTGACCATGGCCGCGATGGACGAATTCAAGCTCGCGCACGAGATCGTCAACGTTCACGGCGGCGCCTGTGCACTGGGCCACCCCATCGGCGCCAGCGGCGCGCGCATCGTCGTCACGCTCTTGGGCGCGCTGCGCAAGCGCGGCTTGAAGCGTGGGCTGGCGGCGCTGTGCATTGGCGGTGGCGAGGCCACGGCGTTGGCGCTGGAGATGCTGTGATCGATCTCCTGAACCTGTTGCCAGGCCCCACCGAAGCGGCCGTATTCGCCACCGCCGTGTTTCTGCTCAACGCCACCCCCGGCGTTGACTTCCTGCTCACCGTGAGCCGCACGCTGCAAGGCGGTGTACGCGCCGGTGTGGTGGCTGCGCTGGGCATCAACGCCGGCTGCGTGGTGCATGCGTTGGCGGCAGCCTTCGGGCTGGCGGCGCTGTTGGCGCTGTATCCAGCCGCGTTCCAGGTCGTGCAGTGGGCCGGTGCGACTTACCTCGTATGGCTGGGTGTGGGCATGTTGCGGCAGGCTTGGCGCAGCGATTGCGGCAGCGCTGCGGATGCAGCACCTGCGCCAGTGCGCAGCTTCGCCGCCGACTTCCGCGTCGGCCTGTTCACCAACGTGCTGAACCCGAAGGTGGCCTTCTTCTTCCTGGCCTTCCTGCCGCAGTTCGTGCCCGCAGCTTCGCCGCACAAGACGCTGTCCTTCCTGCTGCTGGGAGCGTGGTTCGTGATGCAGGGTTTGCTGTTCCTGATGCTGCTGGTGGCGTTGGCGGCGCGGCTGTCGAAGCTGGGTGCTTCAGGCCGTGTGCGGCAGGTGCTGAATGGGCTGGGCGGTGTACTCTTCATCGCGCTGGCATTGCGGTTGTTGCGTGAAAGGCCGGTGACGGTATGAACCAGGTTCTCATCGTCGGCGCGTCGCGCGGCATCGGGCTGGAATTTGTGCGCCAGTACCGGCAGGCCGGTGACGCGGTCACGGCCACCGCGCGCAGCGCAGAAGGCCTGGCGCGCATCGAGGGCCTGGGCGCGCAGGCTGTGCCGCTGGACGTGGCGGACGCCGGCAGCGCGGCAGCGCTGGCCTCGGTCCTCGCGGGCCGGACCTTCGATGTGGTGGTGCATAACGCCGGTGTTTATGGCCCCAAGACGCAGGGCCTGCAGGCACCCACCGCAGGCGAATTCGACAGCGTGATGCACACCAACCTGCTGGGCGCCATGCGCGTGCTGCCGCAGCTGGCGGCCGTGTTGGCGCCGGCGGCGAAGCTGGCCGTGATCTCGTCGCGCATGGGCTCGATGGGCTTGCGCGAGTCCACCGCAGGCTGGCTTTACCGCGCCAGCAAGGCGGCACTGAATTCAGTGTTGAAGGATGCGTCGCTCGCGCTTGCCGGCAAGGCCATCTGCGTGGCGTTTCACCCAGGCTGGGTGCGCACCGACATGGGTGGCACCGGTGCCGACCTGGACGTAGCCACCAGCGTGGCCGACATGCGCCGCACACTGGCCACACTGACGGCGGCGGACAACGGCAGCTTCTTCAACCACGACGGCCAGCGGCTGGCCTGGTGATGCCGTGAGCCTGGAAGAAACCCAAGTCTTTTTCGAGACCTACCGCGACGCCTTCAACCGGCTCGACGGCAACGCCGTCGCTGACCTGTGGCACAGCAGCAGCGGCATCACCGACAGCGCAGGCCCCGACGCCACTGCGCGCCTGACCTGGTGGCCTGGCGACGCGCCGATGCGAGCCAACCACATCGCGCTGTGCGACCTTTACCGCAGCAGCAACTACGGCCACGCTGACTTTCATCTTGAGCGGCATCTGGCGCTGGGCCCGAATCACGCCTTTGTGCATCTGCAATGGACGCTGAAGCGCCGCGACGGCAGCCTGCTGCAGCAGTTTCACACCGGCTACCAGCTGCTGCGCAGCG
>JANNGN010000324.1:0-5591 GCA_031403895.1 Rubrivivax sp.
CATGCGCACCATGCCGGCGTCCCAGCGGTCACGCGGCTGGCCCGGCAGCAGCACGATGTCGCCGGCAGCGTCCAGCGCGCCCGTCAAGCGCGCGCCGTGCAGCAGCAGCAGCGCAGCCAATGCGTCGGCGTCGGGATGCGCGGCGCTGGCGTGGGCAGCCAATGCACGCGCCAGGCGGATCGCTTCCCAGCACAGCTGCGTGGCGTCGTGGCTGCCCTGCAGGCCCGCGTGCGCCCGCGCCCTGGCGCCAGCGTGAAAGGCCAGCGCCAGCACCGTCAGCACGGCTTCGCGGCGCGGCGGCAGCTCGTGGCCGGCGGGCAGGCGCAAGGCCTCGGGCGACAGCAGCTCGCGCGCCCGCACCAGGCGTTGCGTCAGTGCGGCTTCGCTGCACAACAGGCCGGCAGCGATGGTCGCGTGGTCCAGCCCCGTCAACACGCGCAGTGCCAGCGCCACCTGCGAAGCCGGTGGCACGCGTGGGTGGCAGGCGGTGAACAGCAGCGCCAGTTCTTCGTCGTCCAGTTCGCCGGCAAAGCGGCCGCAGGTTTCGAGTTGCAGCGGCTGCACCGGCAGTGCGGCCTCGGCCGCATCACCGTCTTCCGGCCACGCCACGTGGCGACCGGCCACACGCAGCGCGTCGATGGCGGCGTGGCGCGCCACGCGGTACAACCAGCCGGCAGGGTTGGCCGGCACGCCCTGCGCCGGCCAGACTTCCAGCGCGCGCAGGGCCGCCGACTGCACCGCGTCTTCGGCCAGCGCCAGGTGCGACAGGCCGAGCGAACGCGCCAGGTGCGCCACCACGCGCCGGCGCTGCGTGGTCAGCAGCGATTGCAGTTCGGCGTGCGGCGCCTTGCTCAGACCGGGGTTCACATCACGTCGATGCGGCGCATCTCGATCCACTGCGTGCCGTGCAGATGCGGGCAGCTCTGCGCAAGTTCTTCGGCCATCGCGTCGGAGTCGGCCTTGACGGTGAAGATGCCGCCGATGACGTCGTGCGCCTCGGCGTAGGGGCCGTCGGTGGCGAGTGGCTTGCCACTCTTCAGGCGCAAGTGGCGGCCGCCGTCATCGGTGAGTTTTTCGCCGCCCGCGAGCAGGCCACGCTGCGCCAGGCCTGCCGACCACGCCTTGTAGCGGGCGACGATTTCCTTCATTTCAGCGGGGCTGACCTGCGCCGCGTCAGCGGGCTTCTCATGCAGCAGGAAAAGGTACTGGTTCATGGTGATTCCTTGTTGAACGGCGGCCACGGAATTGTGGGCGCACGCTGCAAGACGAACAGGCAAGCCGCCAGATGACGGTGCCGTGATGCTCGCAAACCCTGGATGCTGCGGGCTGGCGATACTCCGGCCATGAACGAGATGCCCCCACCCGCCCAAACCGTCACAGCGCCGCAAACAGCGCCGCAATGGCTCATGCTGCAAGTTGCCAACGCCAACCTGCTGAACCTGGCGCTGCCGAGCCGCGCTTTCTACCCCGGGCAGGACCCCTACGACAACGCCGAGCATGAACGCAAGCTGGCCTGGATCGGCGGCATGCTGGCGCGCCTGAACGCCGACATCGTCGGCTTCCAGGAGGTGTGGGACGAAGCCGCGCTGAAGGCGGCGGTGGCGCGCAGCGGGCTGCGATACAGCAGCGTCGTTGCGCCCGGCGCCGAGAATGGCGCCATCGGCACGCCGCGCCTGGGCCTGGCGACGCGGCTGGCCGTCGAACAGATCGAAACGATTGCCGACTTCGCGCCAGCTGAGCGCGTGGTGGTGCCCGAGCTGGGCGAGTACACGCGCTTCGAGCGGCCCGTGCTGCACGCTCAGCTGCGTGCCCGCCACGGTCAGCAGGCTGGCACCGCGCTGCACGTGCTGGTCGTGCACCTGAAAAGCAAACGCCCGAAGTACCTGCAAGACGCCGCCGGCAATGTGCTGGAAGACCGCGACGACCCGGCCATCACCGCGCGCGCCACGCTGCGCAGCCTGCTGATGCGCGGTGCCGAAGCGGCGGCGCTGCGCCGTGTGGTCGTCAACATCACCAGCCGCCACGGCGCGCAGGGCGGTGAACCGCTGGTGCTGCTGGGCGACATGAACGACGGCCCGCATTCGGTGACGAGCCAGATGATTGCCGCGACGCAAGCCGTCGCCTACGACCGCGGTGCGCGCGACGTGGCGCTGTACCACGCCTGGGACGTGGCGACCGAGCCGGCGCTGAAGCGCGACATGGCGTATTCACACGTGCATCAGGGCTGGCCTGAATTGCTTGACCAGATCTGGGTCAGTGAAGAGTTTGTCGCCGGCTCACGCTTCGCCATCGGCGACGTGAAGCGCGTGGAGGTGTTCAACGACCACCTGCATGAAAGCCGCGAACGCTGGCGCAGCGACCACGGCTTTGTGCGGGCGCTGCTGCGATTGCGATCGAGATGAGCGCGAACGTGTGGTGCGCCGCTCTGTTCTTTACTTGTCGAGCCATGCGCGCGGGCATCCACTGTGCGACCGAGCACCTTCCCGAGGGTGTGCCCAACTACACGGCAGCCTTCCCTTGAAGCCCAGGTCGGCGCTCCCGGGTGTTTGCTTTCGGGTGGCAAGTTGAAGGTTCCTGCACGACCCAAAAGCAACAGCCGCTCGCCTCGATTGGTCGCCGCGAAGCGGACGCTTGGCCCAAAGGACTCACTGCGGCAACGCGTCTTCAACTGGTCGAAAGGACTTTCTGCACGGTGCTAGCGCACTTTCTGACTTGGTCGATGAGCTGCTCTGACTCACCCGGGCTTCTCCTATTGGCGTGCAACCCCACCCCGTCTGCCCGATCGTGGCAGGTGCTGCTGACATCTCCAGCCCGCAAGTGCGTGGAACAGGCCGCCAATCGCAAGGGTCTCTAAGGGGATACGGCGGCACTGATACCCGTCTATGATTCTTTGCAATGGCATTCAACCTCGAAAATCTGCAGCCATTCGCTGGCACACATGCGATTCAGCACGCACTCGTGCATCTCGTATGGAAGGTCGACGCCTTGCAAAACGAGGGAGTCTTGCGGCAGGCCATCGATAGCTGGGCCGCAGTGTTGCCGGGCCTGGGCTTTGAGAAGCCGGAGGCTGTGTTCGTGACGCAATTTTCATTGTCGGCGCCCGGTACTCCACAGCAGGTGGCGATGCACCAGCAGACTGGACTTCAGGCCAAGCGCTTTGCTCAACCTGGCCTACCGGATGTGTCGTTGCGTGTGAGCGCCACGGATGGGCTAGTGTTGCAGTTCGACAAGTACACGAGATGGCACGAAGTGCGAGCCGCCATTGAACACATCGTCCGGGCTTTGTTGCCTGTGATTGCTGTTCAAGCTGCGGTGGAACGGGTCGGGCTCCAGTACTTGGACAGCTTTGTTTGGCGCGCCGCCCTGCGCGACTTTGACCTGAAACAGGTGCTGCGGGTGCCCAATGCATGGGTAGCCCCCCATGTGTTTGAGGTGCCGAGCTATTGGCACTCGAATCACGGCTATTTCGAGCCTGTTGCCGCCCAGGGCATCATGCCGAGCTACCGGCAACTGAACAACGTCAACATCAGTGTGGGCCAGCAGCAGGGTGTGGATACGCTACAGGCGGCAATCGTGCATCAAGCGGACCTGGATCAGGATTCGATCATCTGGGCGCACGATGCTAAAGGATTGAGTGTAGTCATGGCGATCTTGGACAAGCTACATGGGGACAACAAGGTAGTCGTCGGCGCTCTGCTGGCTGACAGCATCGTGCAGCGCATATCGCTTTGGCCCTCTGAAAGCAACAAGGGAGGCACGAATGATTGACCCGGTGTCGTTGACAGTGGCGCCACTGCTGCTGGCCGTTGCGGGACTGCGAGCCGCAACGGAGCGCGACCCCACGCCGTACATCTCGCCCCGAGTCATCGTGGACAACATTGGGCCAATCAAGGCTCCGATGAGCTTGGCCAAGTGGGCTCGCGTGGTCAGCATGACAGAGCTGACGGTGCTTGGTACTGAACGTCCGGCCACAGCGTTGCTAGACGGCATTGCCGAGGCATTGGACGGTTATGCAAAGCTGGAAGATGGCTGGGACGGCGACGACAGTGTGGCGCCTACCGCAGCCGCCATTGCAGCCGCGAAGCACTTCTTGGAAAGCCTGCCTTTCGGTGTGCCGTTCCCGGAGCCAATGATTTCTCCCTCAGGCGAGCCAGAGTTTTTTTGGAACCTACCGACGGGCTACGCTGACGCGCGTTTCAGCGCAAGCGGTGCGTTGTCACTGTTCGCAAAGAAGCCTGATGGCACGACACACTACGAAGAGGTGGGCGAGCCGCGCGTCGGCGCGGCACGCGAGAAGCAACTGCTGCTTACGCTGCTGGCACCTTTGCAAGCTCAGCAGGCGGCATGACCTTGCCGTTCGGCAAGCTTGGCCTCGCGTTCGTGCAAGCAATACAGAGCCTGCCGAGCCAGGACGCGAAGGTCGCGTGGGAGGCCAGGACCGTCAGTTCGCATTCGCCAGGACCTGTGATGGACGATGAAATCCTGGTCAGGTGTTGCGATCAACCGCTGCACCTCAATGACGCTGGTGAGCTGAAACCAACGGCTTTCTCAGACGCCGAAGTTGCCGGGTTGTCTGTGAACCGCGAAGCCTATGTGTCGAGTGATGCTGAACTTTGGGCCGTAGCTGACAGCCGCATCGCGCATGCTCAACCGCGCCGCGCATCGGAAACCAAAGCGTTTCGGCCGCGCCAGGCGATGGCACTTGTGAAATGGACAGCAGCAACCGTGCGCCAAGGCTGTGGCCCCGGTGGTGCAAGGCACTGCGGCGTCTACGACACGGGCAAAGCTGAAGACGTTTCCCACGCCGACATTGTTGCGCTTCAGGCAGACAAACAGGCCGCTCGAGATGCAAGAGCTTGGTTGTATCAGCAGGCCAAGGACCGCCTAGTGCCACGCCCGCCTGCCATCTTGCCAGCGCAACAAGATCAACCGGCACGTTAACTGGCACGCTTCAGATATACGCGGGTCGCCCAGCCCCCAAGTAGGCGCCGCTGGCAAGGGTTGAGCGGTGCAAGGCATTCGAACCGACGCCGCCCGTGACCAACGATGAACCGCCGAATCGTCCCGACGTGCGGTCGCCGAGACTGGATACCAAACATCAGCTTGTCGCCACAGACCGCAAATTGCCGACAGCCCGCGTCCGACACGCGGTAAAGCCGACATTGCCTCACACCGACAACTGCCACGCCTTCGAGCGCCTCCCACTAAAAAGCCGCAATCCCCGTCATCGCCCGCCCCAATATCAGCGCATGCACATCATGCGTGCCTTCGTAGGTGTTGACCACTTCCAGGTTCACCAGGTGCCGCGCCACGCCGTATTCGTCTGAAATCCCATTCCCACCCAGCATGTCGCGCGCCATGCGTGCGATGTCCAGCGACTTGCCGCAGCTGTTGCGCTTGAGGATGCTGGTGATCTCGACCGAGGCCGTGCCTTCGTCCTTCATGCGGCCCAGGCGCAGGCAGCCTTGCAGGCCCAGCGTGATCTCGGTCTGCATGTCGGCCAGCTTTTTCTGGATCAGTTGATTGGCCGCCAGCGGCTTGCCGAACTGCTTGCGGTCCAGCACGTACTGGCGGGCGCGGAACCAGCAGTC
>JANNGN010000325.1:0-4806 GCA_031403895.1 Rubrivivax sp.
TACTTCATCAACAACCCCGAGAAGCAGAGCGCCACGCTGGACAACCCCTTCGTGCTGCTCTACGACAAGAAGATCAGCAACATCCGCGACCTGCTGCCGGTGCTGGAACAAGTCGCCAAAAGCGGCCGTCCGCTGCTCATCATTGCCGAAGAAGTTGAAGGCGAAGCACTGGCCACGCTGGTGGTCAACACCATCCGCGGCATCCTGAAGGTCGTGGCCGTCAAGGCACCGGGCTTCGGCGACCGCCGCAAGGCCATGCTGGAAGACATCGCCATCCTGACGGGCGGCAAGGTCATCGCCGAAGAAGTGGGCCTGACGCTGGAGAAGGTGCAACTGGCCGACCTGGGCCAGGCCAAGCGCGTCGAAGTGGGCAAGGAAAACACGACCCTCATCGACGGCAGTGGCGCCGGCCCCGACATCGAAGCGCGCGTCAAGCAGATCCGCGTCCAGATCGAAGAAGCCACCAGCGACTACGACCGTGAAAAGCTGCAAGAGCGCGTGGCCAAGCTGGCCGGCGGTGTGGCGGTCATCAAGGTCGGTGCCGCGACTGAAGTTGAGATGAAGGAAAAGAAGGCGCGTGTCGAAGACGCCCTGCACGCCACGCGTGCTGCGGTGGAAGAAGGCATCGTGGCCGGTGGTGGCGTGGCGCTGCTGCGTGCCCGTCAGGCCGCTGGCGCCATCAAGGGTGACAACCCCGACCAGGAAGCCGGCATCAAGATCGTGATGCGCGCGACTGAAGAGCCGATCCGCATCATCGTGGCCAACGCCGGTGAAGAGCCGAGCGTGGTCGTCAATGCGGTGCTGGCTGGCAAGGGCAACTTTGGCTACAACGCGGCCAATGGCACCTATGGCGACATGATCGAGATGGGCATCCTGGACCCGACGAAGGTGACGCGCACGGCGCTGCAAAACGCAGCCTCGGTGGCCAGCCTGATGCTGACGACCGAAGCGATGGTCGCCGAAGCGCCGAAGGAAGAGTCCGGCGCCGGTGGCGGCATGGGTGGCATGGGCGGCATGGGTGGCATGGGCGGCATGGACATGTAGTCTTACCCCGGACGGGTACGCCGGGGTAAGTCGGCGCGTTCGACCGGACAGCGTTGCTGCCGGTCAACTTGCCGAGGGGGCCCCGACCACCCCCTCCATCAAAGGCCTGCGTTCTGGAACGCAGGCCTTTTTCTCTGATCAGTCGCGTCCGAACGGCTCATAATTTTGTGGATATGGCTCTGCCCCCCGTTTCCCCCCTGTTCCGGCAATACGTTGACGACGAGTTGCTGCGGGCACCGTTGGTGTTCGACCAGTTGCTGGACGCAGTGATCGACGAAGTTCGCCGTGGGCTGCCGACCATGGTCACCACCCAACGCGCGGCCGTGGCTGACCTTCTGCAGGCGCTGCAAACCCAGCGCGGGCGCATGGGCGACTATTTTCTGCACTCGCTCAAAGAGCAGGAGCAGGCCGACATGAGCCGCCAGCCGGCAAAGGGTGACAAGCCGGTCGGGAAAAAGACCGACAAGCCGCGCAGCCTGTCGCTGGTGGATGAAGACGAGGTTGCGGTTGACGTCGAGCTGTCACGCACCATCGAGGCCATCAAGAGCGTGGCCGAATACGAACTGCGCGAACTGCAGACCTTCACCTCGGCGCTGGTCGGTGACCTGGGTATGTCGCGCGACCACAACCCCTTCCGCGCCGAGATCATGGCGCGCGCGACCTGGGCTGCGGCGCAGGCGCTGCCGTTGTCGCACGGGCACCAGATTGCGTTCATGCGCCATGGCTTGCAGCCGCTGGCGCAGGTGCTGCGCACCAGCTATGCCGCCAGCACCTCGCGCCTGGAGAACATGGGGGTGGAGCCGGCCGCGTACCGCACGCTGATCCTGCCTTCAGGTTCGCGCCGCGGTGGGCGCTCGGCGGACACCACTTTCACGCCCGACCTGTACCGCATGAGCGAGTCGATGCCGGCACCGCTGGACACCCAGCATGGTCTCAGCTACCAGGGCCAGGCAGCGCGCGGCCTTTCCGCCGAACCCTGGGTCGATGTCGCCCGCGGCACCACCCACCGTGCCGACCGCCAGGCGATTGAACTGATGAGCCGCCTGTTCGAATCGATGCTGACCGATTCGCGCGTGCCGCCCGACGTCACGCTGCTGATCTCGCGCCTGCACGGTCCCGCCATGCGCCTGGCGCTGCGCGACCGCGCCTTGCTCGACCACAACAGACATCCGCTGTGGCGCTTCATCAACCAGCTCGTGTTTTCGGCCGAGATGGCGCCCGACGGCTTCGACCCCGAGCGGCTGCAACTGTTGAAGCTGGCGCAGGCCACCATCGACCAGCTGGCCAGCGAGCCGGTGCAGAACACGGGCCTGTACCGATGGGCAGTGGAGCGGCTGGACGCCTTCCTGCAAAAGCGCCTGACGCGCCGCCTGGCCGCCGTGGCCTCACAGGTGGGCGCGCTGCAAAAGCTCGAACACAAGCTCGCCAACGGCCAGGGCCCGGTGTCCACCCTGAACGGCCCGCTCGACTTCCACCAGCTTGATACCGTGCCCGCCGAATTCATGGACCGCGACCTGCCCTCGCCGTCCGGCAGCCCCACGGCTGCCGAATGGCTGAACAAACTGAACCCGGGCGACTGGGTGCGCATGTTCTTCAAGGGCCGCTGGGTGCAGGCCCAACTGCTCTGGCCCGGCGAACGGCGAGAATTCCTGCTTTTTGGTGATGGCGGCTCGGATGAGACCTGGGCCGTGCGCTCCGGTGCCTTGGTGCTGATGCACGGCAACGGCCTTATCAAGACGCTGAAACAACGCTCGATCGTGGGCAGCGCCGCAGCCCGCGTGCAGGAACAGGTCGGCGCGGCTTCAGCAGCCTGAGGCCGGCCCGCGCGGCGCGCTTCAGTTCAGCAGAGTCGTGATGAGCTCAGCCACGCGGCCCGGCTGCTCATGCACGATCCAGTGCGACGCATCGGGCACACGCTCCACCTGCAACTGCGGCACCCAGCGCTCCAGGCCGTCCAGCAGTTCGGGCAGCAGCGCCTTGTCCTTCTCGCCCCAGAGCACCGTGGTCGGCACGCGCGAAGTCACGGCTTCATCCGGCAGGTTGACCTGGTGCATGGGGTCGTCGGCGCCCATTGACGGGCGCAGCGGCGACGCCCGGTAATAGTTCAACGGGCCGGTCAAGCCACGGCCTTCATTCGCCCAGGCCTGGCGGTACTGCTCGCGCACTTCAGGCGTTAGCCAGGCGGCGCTTTGCAGGAACGGCCACAGGCGGCGGAAGTCGTCTTCGGCCAACAGTGCCTCGGCGTCGGGCCGGCAAAGGAAATTCATGTAGGCGCTGGCCGCCTGCTGTGCCGGGTTGTGGCGCAGTTCGCGCAGGAAGGTGGCGGGGTGCGGCGAATTGATGATGAGCAGGCGGCGCAACAGGTCGGGCCGCTGCGCTGCCAGGTTCCAGGCCAATGCACCGCCCCAGTCGTGCGCCACCAGCAGGTCCAGCGGTGCACCCAATGACTCGATGGCGGCCACGATGTCGCCCACCACGTACTTGGCGCGGTAGGCCGCGGTCTCGACCGGCGCCGAAGAACCGATGAAGCCGCGCAGGTTGGGCGCCACGCAGGCGGCGCGCGGTGCCACGCGCTGCATCACCTCGTCCCAGACAAACGCAGCTTCCGGAAAGCCGTGCAGCAGCATGACCCGTACTCGGCCCTCGCCCGCCGCGCGGCATGCCAGCGTGATGCCGTGCGGCAGGCTCAGGTCGAAGTGGCGGATCGGATGCGTCATGTCGGCTGCGTCATGTCGGCTGTGTCATGTCGGGTGCGTCCAGCCATGAATCGCCTGCGCCACGTCACCCAGGCCCAGGCGTGAGAGCGCAGAAAACGCCGTCACGCCGATGTCGGCGTTGTCGGTACTCACTCCAGCCCTGAGCAGATCAGAGCTCTAGCTTGAGCTTGAGCTCGAGCTCGAGCCAGAGCTGTAGCCGAATGCTTGTCCCCGCCTCGTTCCTGGGCTAACGTCGCAGCCTATGGCTTCAGAGAGATCGCGCCGCCGCGGCATGCTGGCGATCGGACTGATGCTCGGACCGCTCGCCGCCGCGTGCGGGCCGTCGCCGGGTGAACGCAGTGCGGCTGCGCTCCCCGAGCGGGTCGACTACAACTTCCACGTGAAGCCGATCATCTCGGATCGGTGCCTTAAGTGCCACGGCCCCGACTCGGCGCACCGCAAGGCCGACCTCCGCCTCGACACCCCCGACGGCTCTCGCAAGGCGGTCCGTGGAAGGTTCTTATGGCTCTTCGGCGGGAGCAAGCTCGCGCATCGCGTCACCACCGACGACTCGAGCGACATGATGCCCCCGCGCGAGTCGGGGCTCGCGCTCTCGTCATACGAGAAGGCGGTGCTCGTCCGATGGGTAGAGCAGGGAGCGGAGTACAAACCCCACTGGTCGCTGCGCGCGCCCGCGAAGCCGGCGCTTCCACCAGTCCGCGACACCGCCTGGGCGCGCACGCCGATCGACCGCCTCGTGCTGGCGCGGCTGGAGCAGGAGGGCCTCGCGCCAAACCCCGAGGCGGATCCCGAACGGCTACTGCGGCGCGTCACCTTCGACCTTACCGGCCTCCCGCCGACGCCGGACGAGGTCGCGCGGTTCCTCGGCGACCAGGCCCCCGGCGCGTACGAGCGCGCGGTCGACCGGCTCCTCGCGTCGCCGGCCTATGGCGAGCGCATGGCGTCCGAGTGGCTGGACGTCGCGCGCTACGCCGACAGCCACGGCTACCAGGACGACGGCGAGCGCTCGATGTGGATGTGGCGCGATTGGATTATTGCGGCGTTC
>JANNGN010000326.1:0-3470 GCA_031403895.1 Rubrivivax sp.
CAACACATGGTCGAGCGCTTCGGCGCGGCCACGGGCGGCGCGGATGAAGATTTCCAGCTGTTCGCGCGCTTTCACCTGGCCCACGTACTCGGCCAGGCCCTTGGGGCGCAGCGCGCGCTCGATGGCTTCTTCGTTCGGCGACGCCGGTGCCGCACTCACCACGCGTGTCGGCGTGCCGCCAGGTGTTTCGTTCGGCGGCGCGAAGTTGTCGGTCTGGATGGCCATACAGGCATTATCCGGCGCGCCTACACTGGCGTTCACTCTCCTGACTTCAGTACACACATGCCAATGAAAGCATTCCTCTGCTCCGTGCTGCTGGCTGCGGCCGCTGTGGCGCCCACCACGGCCGCCTTGGCACAGACCACAGCGGCGGACCCCTGGGTGCGCGGCACCGTCGCGCAGCAAAAGGCCACCGGCTTGTTCGTTCAACTGACCTCGGCGCAGGGCGGGCGCCTGGTGGCGGCGAGTTCGCCGGTGGCCACTGCCGTTGAAGTGCATGAGATGGCGATGGACGGCAACGTGATGACCATGCGTGCGCTGCCAGACGGCTTGCCGTTGCCCGCTGGCAAGGCCGTGGCGCTCAAGCCGGGCGGCCATCACCTGATGCTGCTGGGCCTGAAGCAGCCGCTGAAGGCGGGCGACACGGTGACCGTGACGCTGGTCATCGAAGGCGCCGACAAGAAAAGAGAAATGCTGGAGATCAAGGCGCCGGTGCGCGCCCTCGGCGCCGCGCCCGCCGAGCACAAACACTGAAGCGTGTTGCAGCAGCGGCCGCTGCCACTGCTGCTGCTACCGGTTGAGCGCCTTCAGCGCCAGCCGGATGCCGTCGCTCACACCCACATCGGCCGGCAGCGCCTTCAGCGCCGCTTGTGCCTCGCGTTCGTTGTAGCCCAGCGCCTGCAGGGCCTGGCTGATGTCGGTTTGTGCTTCGCTGGGCGGCGGCCCGGTCGAAGGCAGCGAGAGGTCGGCGCCGAGCTTGCCCTTCAGCTCCAGCAGCAGCCGCTCGGCCGTCTTCTTGCCAATCCCCGGCACTTTCACCAGCCGTGCGCCGTCCTGCCGGCTCACAGCCACCGCCAGTTCGTTCACGCTCAGGCCCGACAGGATCGACAGCGCCGTGCGCGGCCCGACGCCGCTGATCTTGACGAGCTCCCGGAAGGTGGCGCGTTCGGCGGCGGTCAGGAAGCCGAACAGGATTTGCGCGTCTTCGCGCACCACGAACTGCGTCAGCAGCACGACGCGTTCGCCCACGGCGGGCAGGTTGAAGAAGGTGCTCATCGGCACCGCAAGTTCGTAGCCCACGCCCTGCACGTCCACCAGCAGATGCGGTGGTTGTTTTTCGGCCAGGGTGCCGCTGATGCGGCCAATCACGGGTTGCCCATCATGTGTCGGCCAACAGCTTGTCCAGCAGCCGGTGCAGCGCGCCGAAGTCGGGCTCGCCCACGATGCGTTTGACGATGGCGCCCGATTTGTCGATCACAAAGGTGGTGGGCGTCAATTGCACGCCCGGGAACGCCTGGGCGATGGCGCCGGTGTTGTCGATCACCACGCCAAAGGGCAACTGCCGGACTTGGGCGAAGTGCGACACCGATGCGGGCGCGTCGTAGTGCATGGCCACCGCCAGCGTTTCAAAACCACGCGCCTGGAATTTGCGGTGCGTGGCCACGAGTTGCGGCATTTCATCGACGCAACGCGCGCAACTGGTGGCCCAGAAATTGACCAGCACCACCTTGCCACGCAGCGCGTCGCTGGAGCGTCGGCTGCCGTCCAGCACGGTGTAGCTGAAGCGCGGCGCGGCCTCGCGTTCACCGCAGCCGGCCAGTGGCGCCAGAATGGTTGCCAAGAAGGCGCGGCGCGGGGCAAGATCAACTGGTGTGGCCATGACTCAGGATCTCGGCATGAACATCGAAGGATCAACTCTATGAAGCGACGCGAGTTTACGGCAGCCCTTTGCGTGCCCATGCTGCCGGGCACCGTGCGGGCGGGCTTGAGCGAAGGCGACGCCGCAGCCGGTGTGCGCGTGGCGCTGGAGCGCGGCGCGCTGGCCGCTGTGGCGTTGCTGGGCAAGACCGACGGCTTTCTGGGCAACCCGCAGGTGCGCATCCCGCTGCCGGGCTTTCTGAAGGACGTTGCGAAGCTGCTGCGAGCCACCGGCCAGGGCCGCAAGGTCGATGAGCTGGTGACGGCGATGAACCGCGCTGCCGAATCGGCGGTGCCGATGGCGCAACCGCTTTTCGTGAGCACCGTGAAGGCGATGAGCGTGGAAGACGCGCTCCAGGTCGTGCGCGGTGGTGCGACTTCGGTGACGGACTATTTCGCCGCCAAGACGAGGGCGCCGTTGGCCGAAAAGTTCTTGCCCATCGTGACCCAAGCGACCGAGAAGGTATCGCTCGCTGAGCGCTACAACGCCGTCGCCGGCAAGGCCCAGGGCCTGGGCCTGGTGAAGGGCGAAGAAGCCAATGTGCAGCAGTACGTCACCGGCCGTGCGCTGAACGGCCTGTTCCTGATGATTGGTGAAGAAGAGAAAAAGATCCGCGCCGACCCGGTGAAGACGGGCAGCGCGATCCTGAAGAAGGTGTTCGGCGGCTGAGCCACCCGCCTGCGGCGGATCTTCAATTGCCGCCTGCAGCGGACCTTTAAGAATCCGCTCGCGGCGCAACCGCTAGCGCCCGCGGGACGCAGCCTCTTCGGCGCGCGACAGCTCGAAGGTCAGCGCTTCGGGCAGTGCCGACATGATCGCGTCGCGGCCCACGCTGGCGAATTGGCGGCCGCCCAGGTTCAGCACCTCGAAGGCATTGCCCTGCTCGGCGATGCGCACGAAGACGAGCGTGGGCACCTCGGCCAGCATCTCGTTGCGCAGGCGTTCAAAGTGGTCGCCGGCAATCGCGGCTTCATAGACCACGGCGTGCGGCAGCCCATCGGCGCACAGTTGCTGGGCCTCTTCGACCGAGGTCACGAAGTCAACCATCAGTCCCATCGGACGCAGGGCCTGGCGCACAACGTTGCGCACTTCGCGGCGCGAGGCCAGCACCATGATGTGGCGGCCGGCCAGCGGCTGCGAGTTGTGCGACTGCGATTCGCGCTCCTCGGCCTCAAGCCGGGGCGCGGCGCTCAGGCGCGGCGCCAGGGTCTGCGGGAATTCGAGTTTCAACTCCGTCCTGCCGGGCTGGTCGCGCCGCAGCAGCACGAGCCCCAGGACACCGGCGGTCTGCTGCAGCAGCCGCCAGGCCATCGTGTTGAGCCGCAGCTCGTCGTGCGCTGCGCTGCGGCCCGGCGCAGCGACCACCTCGTCGGCCGGCTGGTGGGCGTACGCCACCGTCAGGCAGGCGTGTGCCGGCCAACTCTTGATCTCGATCGACAGGTCGATGCGCGACACCGCATGCTCGAAGCTCCAGTCCAGCGTGGTCTGCAGCAGCGAAAACAGCAGTGTTGTGTCGCTCATCACCTCGGCCGCGCCCAGCACCTGGCGCACC
>JANNGN010000327.1:0-1676 GCA_031403895.1 Rubrivivax sp.
GAACGGAGGCGATGTCAGGCCGGGACGCCGTGCAAGCAAGATAGGCCGGTGCTCCGTTGTTATCGTGGGTTGTTGAGACACCACGGAACAAATGAGACCAGCCTATGGACCGCATTGTAGGGAGCATCACCAGCCTCGTTCAGCATCTGCTGGCCGTCGTCACAGAACCCGAGATCTACCGCCCGGCGGCGTGCCCGCACTGCCGATGCGCCGGGATGTGGCGCCACGGCTGCTACCACCGCAAGGCTGACCGCAGCGCGGGCGGCGGCGCGGATGGGGGCGAATCGCTCAACCCGGTGCCCGTGTTGCGCTTCCTGTGTCGGGCCTGCTGTCGCACCTGTTCGCGGCTGCCGGCGTGCATCGCGCCGCGACGCTGGTATGACTGGCTGGTGCAGCAGGCGGTGCTGTTGCTGCTGCTGGGCGGTGGCGCGGTGCGTGAGTGCGCGCGCTGCACCGGCCGTGCCCGCAGCACCGTGCGGCGTTGGCGGGACTGGCTGCACGAGCGCGGTGAGCGCTTCGCCTTCTTCCTGCGCAGCCGCTTGCCCGAACTGGGGCGCCTGGCCGACTTCGAGTCCTTCTGGCGCAACGTCATCGACGTCTTGTCGCTGCAGCAAGCCATGGTCCTGCTCGACCGCGACCTGATCGTCCCGTGATGCACCGCGCCTGAGCCGCCCAGGGACAGCCCCGGCCCCCGCCCGGGCGGGGGCCCCACACGGTTTGGCCACTGGCGGGCAGGCCGGATCGCGGTTGTGATCGGCACCTCCACAACACATGAGGTGCAAATCCATGAACGACATCGATCCGAAGGCGCTGTTCCGGCTGTCGGTGCTGGGCCCGCTGGTCAGCCGCGAGCGGTTGGCGCGCGGCGAACTCCAGCAACTGACCCGCGAACTCAGCGCACGCGAGTACGCCATTCCCGGCACCCGGCGCCGCCATCTCGGCGAGAAGACCATCCAGGCTTGGTACTACGCCTGGCGGTGCCAGGGCATCGCAGGCCTGGCGCCCAAGCCCCGAGGTGACCGCGGTTGCTCCAAGATCGTGCCTGCCGTGCAGCAGGCGATCCTGGAGGCCAAGCGCGCCAACCCGCGCCGCTCGGTGCGCCAGATCGTGCGCCTGCTCGAAGCCGCCGGCACCGTGGCTGACAAGACCCTGTCGCGTTCGGCGGTGCACCGGCTGCTGCAGCAGCAAGGCCTGTCGCGGCTGGCCGGCTCGGGCCACCTGCCCGAAGAAAAGCGCAGCTTCACGGCCGAGTTCGCCGGCTCCATCTGGTACGGCGACGTGATGCACGGCCCGCGTGTGCCGCACAAGGGGGCCCTGCGCAAGACGTACCTCGTCTCGCTCATCGACGACGCCTCGCGCCTGGTGGCGCACAGCGCGTTCTGTCTTGGCGAGACGGCCCTGGATGTCGAGGGCGTGCTCAAGCAGGCGCTGCTCAAGCGCGGCGTGCCCATCAAGCTGGTCGTCGACAACGGCGCGGCGTACCGCGCCAACACGCTGCAGGGCATCTGTGCGCGGCTGGGCATCCATCTGATCTTCTGCCGACCCTACGCGCCAGAGGGCAAGGGCAAGCTCGAGCGTTGGCACCGCACGCTGCGCGACCAGTTCCTGGGCGAGCTCGACGAGCGACGCATCACGGACCTGGACGAGTTGAACGCACGGCTGTGGGCCTGGCTGGA
>JANNGN010000328.1:0-5216 GCA_031403895.1 Rubrivivax sp.
ATCATGCCGATGGTGGCGCGCGGGCTGGCGCCATAGGTGATGTACTTGGCCGCATCCGCCAGGTCGTGCTTGGCCGGGTTGCGTGTGGCGCCCACCAGCTTCACGGCGTACTGCATCAGCGCCGGGTCGCAGAACACGGCACGGCATTCGCGTTGCAGCGCGGCGAGCTGAAAGGTGTCGGCCACCGCATTCACGTCCACCGGCGTGCCGGTGACGCGCTCGGCGATGACGAATTCTTCTTCTTCGGTGGGGTAGTCCACCAGCACCTTCATCATGAAGCGGTCGATCTGCGCTTCGGGCAGCGGGTAGGTGCCTTCGGTCTCGATCGGGTTCTGCGTTGCCATCACGACGAAGGGGTCGGGCACCTTGTGCGTTTCACCGGCGATCGTGACCTGGCGTTCCTGCATCACTTCAAGCAGCGCGCTCTGCACCTTGGCCGGCGCGCGGTTGATTTCGTCGGCCAGCAGCAAATTGGCAAACACAGGGCCCAGGCTGGTGCCGAATTCGCCGGTCTTCTGGTTGTAGATGCGCGTACCGACCAGATCTGCCGGCACCAGGTCGGGCGTGAACTGGATGCGCTTGAAGCTGCCGCGCACCGTGCGCGCGAGCGTTTTCACGGTGAGTGTTTTCGCCAGCCCCGGCACGCCTTCGACCAGCAGGTGGCCCTGCGCCAGCATGCCCACCAGCACGCGTTCGAGGAAGCGGTCTTGCCCAACGACAACGCGCTTGACCTCGTAGAGGATGCGTTCCATCAAGGCGGCGGTGGTTTCAGCGGGTTCTTGCATGGGTGTGGGCGGGTCAGGTGGGTGGCATGCCGACAGTGGGCATCAGAACGGCGGCATGCCTGCCGCCGAGGCCGCGTTCTCGATCGGCACGGCGAAGCCGATACCGATGAAGGTGCGCTGCTCACTGGGGTTGAGGATGGCGGTCACGACGCCGACCACCTGGCCGTCCATCGTGACGAGCGGGCCGCCGCTGTTGCCGGGGTTGGCGGCGGCGTCGAACTGGATCAGGTTGGTGAGCGTCTTGTCACCCTCGGACGAACGGAATTCGCGCTTCAGGCCAGACACCACGCCGTAGCTCACCGAAGGCCCGATGCCGAAGGGGTGGCCGACGGCAATGACGTGGTCGCCGGGCCGCAGGTCGGAGGTGCTGCGCATGGTGGCGGCTTCCAGGTCATCGGGCAGGCTGAGGGCCTTCAGCACCGCAAGGTCGTTTTCCGGTTGCGCGCCCATCATCACGGCTTCGCTTTCATGCCCGTTGGCAAAGCGCACGCGAATCTTCTTGGCGCCCCACACCACATGCAGGTTGGTCAGAATGGTGCCGTTGTCGATGATGACGACGCCAGTGCCCAGGCTGCGCCCCATGGCGCGCTGTTCGGGGTTGTTCTCGCCGGTGTCGTTGTCGTCCATCAGGCCGACGACGCGCACCACCGACGGCAGGATCGCTTCGTAGGCCTTGGCGGCGGCCGAGGGCAGCGGTTCGCGTTCCAGCGATTCGCGCACTGCGGAGTCGATGTCGTCTTGCGTGACGGGCCGCTGCCCCGGCAGCAGGCGCAAGCCCAGCAGCATCACGGCAATCGCGAGCAGCGCCCCACCTGCGGCCCACAGCGCCGGCAACCAGCGGCTGAAGCGATGAGGCGGCAAGGCCACGAGGGCTGACGGCTGGGCGGGCGGCCGACCGGCAGCGACCGGCTCGGACGCTGCGGGCACCGGGGGGTCACGACGGGGAGAGCGACTGTAGAGCGGTGCCTTCTTCATGCGGGCTAGACGGCAGTGTTGAGGCACGGTATCACGTTGCGTCGGCGCCCGCTTCGACCTCTGCATCAGGCCAGCGCGCGGCGTTTCGCGGTGCGCCATCATGCCGGCATGTGGATCGACTCGCACTGCCATCTGGACGCCCCGGAATTTGACGCCGACCGCGCCGCCGTCGTGGCGCGGGCGCGGGCTGCGGGTGTGACCCGGATCGTGCTGCCTGCAGTGGCAGTGGCGCACTTTGACGCCGTGCGCGCGATGGCGCACGAACACGGCCTGGCCTACGCGCTTGGCATCCACCCGCTGTGCGTGGACCGCGCGCAGGACAGTGACATCGACCGCCTGCAGCAAGCGCTGCAGCAGCACCGCGCCGACCCGCGCCTGGTGGCGGTGGGCGAGATCGGCCTCGACCACTTCGTGCCGGGCCTGGACCGGGCGCGGCAAGAGCAGTTCTACACCGCGCAACTGCGCCTGGCGCGCGACGCCGGGCTGCCGGTGATCCTGCATGTGCGGCGCTCGGCCGACCAGCTGCTCAAAGCGTTGCGGCGCATCGATCTGCCAGGCGGTATCGCGCACGCCTTCAATGGCAGCGACCAGCAGGCGGCACAGTTTGTGGCGCTGGGTTTTCGCCTGGGTTTCGGCGGCGCGATGACCTTCGAACGCGCGCTGCAACTGCGGCGTCTGGCCGCGACGCTGCCGCAAAGCGCACTCGTGCTGGAGACCGACGCGCCCGACATCCCGCCGCACTGGCTTTACCGCCGTGCGGCTGTGCGCGCGACTGCACCAGGCCAGGGCCGCAACGAACCGGCCGAACTGCCGCGCATTGGCGCCGTGCTGGCTGCGCTGCGCGGCTGCACGGCCGCTGAGGTGGCGGCATTCACATCCGCCAACACCCTGGCCGCGTTGCCGCGCCTGAAGGCACTGGCTTGATGCCCGAAGGCGGTGTGCGCCTGCAAGGCCTGCCACCGGTCATCGCGCGCCACTGCCGCCTCATCATCCTGGGCAGCTTCCCGGGTGTCGCGTCGCTGCAGGCGCAGCAGTATTACGGCCACCCGCGCAACCAGTTCTGGCCGCTGCTGGGCGCGATCTGGGGGCTGGATCTGGTGGCGATGCCGTACGCAGATCGGCTGGCGCAACTTCGTTGTCGCGGCCTCGGCCTGTGGGACGGGTACGCCAGTTGCCGCCGCCAAGGCAGCCTGGACAGCGCCATCGAGGACGCAGAATTCAACGACCTCGCCAGCCTCAAACGCCGCGCACCCGCGCTGCAACTCGTGGCCCACAACGGCGGCGAATCAGCCCGCGCCATGCAGCAGATCCGGGCGCTGGGCGTGCCCGTGCAGCGACTGCCGTCCAGCAGCCCGGCGAATGCCAGCCAGTCCTTCGAGCGCAAGCTCGCCGTTTGGCGCGCTGCCTTCCAAACCGCAGGAATTGCCTGATCCATGAACCGCAAGCCGACCTTGACCTCGATCGCCCTGCCCGAAGTCACGCTGTCCGAAGCAGACGGCGTGCGCTATCTGCACCTGGACACGCCGTGGATACAGGGCGGCATGCGCATCAAGCAGCCGCAGGTGGTGGAGATCGACTACGTGCAGCGCATGCTGGCCAGCCTGCTCTGGCTGCCGACTGAGGCACTGGGCGCGGGTCAGGCGGTGCAGCTTGGCCTGGGTGCCGGCGCGCTGACGCGCTTCACCACGAAGCAACTGCGCATGGCGACCACGGTGGTGGAGATCAACCCGCAGGTCATCGACATCAACGCCGCCTGGTTTCACCTGCCCGAACAAGCCGAGGTGGTGCTTGGCGACGCGGCCGACTGGCTGCGGCAGGCCGATTGCAACAGCGTGCGCCTGCTGCACGTTGACCTGTACGACCACGAAGCCGCCGCCCCCGTGCTGGACGACGTGGACTTCTACCGCGCCTGCCGCGCGGTGCTTGAAGATGGCGGGTTGATGGGCGTCAACTTGTTCGGCCGCCACGCGAGCTTCCATGACAGCATCCAGCGCATCGCCGCCGCGTTTGGCGCCGACCAGGTCTGGAGCCTGCGCCCCACGCGCGAAGGCAACACCGTGGTTGTCGCCGGGCGCGCCGTGGTGGTGCCGACGCGGGAAGAATTGCAGGCCCGCGCGGCGGTGATTGAAAAGCGCTTCGGCAAGCTGAACCTGCCGGCGCGCAAGTGGCTGCGCATGGTGCGGCCTTACGCACCGAGGCCACTGTTCGACAGCCCGCTCAGGACGATCCCCAAATGAACGCCGTCACCGTGCCGCCCGCACCACCCGCACCACCCGCACCACCTACACAACCCGCCCGCCCGCCAAGGCCCGCCACCGCGCAGCCTGCCTTGCACGTGCGGCCAAAGGGCCGCCTGGAGTGGCCGCTGCTGCTGGCCTGGCTGCGCGAAGACGGCCTCATCACCGCCGACGATGCAGAGCGCGTGACGGCACGCTTTCGCGCCGGTGCGTCCAGCCTGCACGCGCTGGTGCGCCTGGGCGGGGCCGGCCTGACGCGCAGGACGGCCAAGGGCGACGCGGGCACCGGCCCGGCGCTCGACACCGAAAGCCTCACCGAATGGCTGGCCGGCCGTTGCCGGCTGCCCTACCTGCGCATCGACCCGCTGCGTGTCGATGTGGGCCGCGTCGCTGACGTCATGAGTGTGCAGTACGCGCAGAGCCGGCACGCGCTGCCGGTGTCGGTGAGCACGACCGAAGTCGTGATTGCCACCGCCGAGCCTTTCGACACGGCGTGGGTCAGCGAGATCGAAGCCCACACGCGGCGCAGCGTCAGGCTCGTGGTGGCCAACCCCGAGGACCTGCGCCGCTACACGACCGAGTTCTACGCCCTGGCGCGCAGCGTGCGCGCGGCGCAAAAGAGCGGGGAAAACGCTACCACCGCCAGCTTCGAGCAACTCGTCGAACTGGGCAAGACCAGCAAGACGCTGGACGCCAATGACCAGGGCGTCGTGCAGGTGGTGGACTGGCTGTGGGGTTACGCCTTTGACCAGCGCGCGTCCGACATCCACCTGGAGCCCAGGCGCGACATGGGCGCCATCCGCTTCCGCATCGACGGTGTGCTGCACACCGTCTATCAAGTGCCGCTGACGGTGATGAGCGCGATGACCTCGCGCATCAAGCTGCTCGGCCGCATGGACGTGGTCGAAAAGCGCCGCCCGCTCGACGGCCGCATCAAGACGCGCCGCCCCAGCGTGACTGAAAATGGTGTCGAGAAGCCGGGTGGCGAAGTCGAGATGCGCCTGTCCACGCTGCCCACCGCTTTTGGCGAAAAGATGGTGATGCGCATCTTCGACCCCGAGACCGTGGTCAAAGGATTGACGGCGCTGGGCTTCGGCCCGCATGAACGCAAAGGCTGGCAGGAACTGATCGCGCGGCCACACGGCATCATCCTGGTCACCGGGCCCACCGGCAGCGGCAAGACGACCACGCTGTACAGCACGCTGAAGTCGCTGGCCAC
>JANNGN010000329.1:0-3190 GCA_031403895.1 Rubrivivax sp.
GGCACGCGGCCGTCGGTGTCGGGTGGCAGGTCGCGCGTCTTGTCGATGGCGCGCAGCACGGTCTCGTCCCAGTCCTTGTTGCCGCTGCTCTTGATGAGACGGCGCGAGATGATGCTGCCGCCCGCTGCGGCGTTGACTTCCACTTCGGCGGCGGTGTCGCCGGTCACTGTGCCGGTGAAGACGATGTTCGGCCGCACGCGCGCCTTCACCTTGCCGGCGTAGCTGGCTGAAGGCGCTGCGGTCTGCGCGGCGTTGCCGGCGGTCGCAGTCTGCCCCGGCGTGGCACCCGCCTGGCCCATCAGGCGGCGCACGTTGTCCTTGTGCTGCTGGGCCAGCCTTTCGTCATTGGCCTTTTCCTGCGCCAGCTTGTCGGCCTCTTTCTGCGCCTCGAGTTTTTCGCGCTTCTTGCGCTCGGCCTCGGCTTCTTGTGCGAGCCGCTTTTTGTCGGCTTCGGCCTTGCGCTTGCGTTCTTGCTCGATGGTGATGTCGGGCGGCGGCGGCGCGGGCTCGGACTTCAGCACCGGGGCGGGTGGCGGCGGTGGGCGTGGTGGTGTCGGCGCCACCACCTCGGCCACGGGCGGTGGTGCGGCCATCTGCGGCACCGCAGCCCACAGTTCAGCGCTGACCGACTCGGGCTCGCGGTTGCGCCAATCCACACCCACGGTCAGCGCCACGATCAGCCCCGCATGCACCACCAGCGCCAGCGCCGCGCCCGGGCCGTTGCCACCGGGCGCTTGCGGCAGCAGCGTGTTTTGCGGCAGCGCGGCGGTGCTCATCGTGCGGTCACGGCGATGTCAACTCGAACCCTGCTTCACCGACAGGCCGACGCGGCGCACACCGGCGCGCTGCAGCGTGTCCATCACGCGCACCACACTTTCATAGCGCACGCTCTTGTCGGCGCTGATGACCACGGGCACGTCCACATTGCCGGCCTGCTTGTTCTTCACGCGCGCGGCCAGTTGTGGCAGCAGCACGCTCTCGGGTTCCGCGTTGTCCATCTTCAGGCGCAACTTCTCGTCGCTGCCGACGATGATCTCGATCACGCTCTGCGGGCGCTGCGAACTCTTGCCTACCGAGGGCAGGTCAACCACGCCCGTCGTGATGAGAGGCGCCGTGACCATGAAGATGATCAGCAGCACCAGCATGACGTCGATGAACGGCACCATGTTGATTTCGTTCATCGAACGCCGGCCCCGGTGGCCGCGCACGCTGCTGGTGGTGACGCCGGGCATCAGCGCGCACCAGCCGGTGCTGCGGCGCCGGCGTAGGTGGTGGTGGCACCCGACTGGCCGGCGTTGCGCTGCAGGATGTTGCTGAACTCTTCGATGAAGGTTTCCATCTGGATCGCGATGCGGTCGATGTCGCGCGCGAAGCGGTTGTAGGCCACCACCGCAGGAATCGCCGCGAAGAGGCCGATGGCGGTGGCCACCAGCGCTTCGGCAATGCCCGGCGCCACGGTGGCCAGCGTGACCTGCTGCATATTGGACAGGCCGACGAAGGCATGCATGATTCCCCACACCGTGCCGAAGAGGCCGACGTAGGGGCTTACCGAACCGACGCTGGCCAGGAAGCTCAGGTTGCTTTCCACCACATCGAGTTCACGCTGGAAGCTGGCCCGCATGGCGCGGCGCGCGCCGTCGAGTTGGGCGCCCGCGTCCAGCCGCTTCTCGCGCAGCTTCAGAAATTCGCGCATGCCGCTGGCGAAGATGCGTTCGAGCGGCGCGCTGACGGTCTTCTGGCCGACAGCGGTGTTGAGTTCGGTGAGGCTGCGGCCGGACCAGAATTCGCGCTCGAATTCGTCGTTGTGGCCGCGCACGCGGCGCAGGCCGAAGAGCTTGCTGAAGATCACGCTCCAGCTCACGAACGAGGTGATCATGAGGCCGGCCATCACCAGCTGCACCACCAGGCTGGCCTGCAAAATGAGGGTGGTGATGGAGAGGTCGCTGTTCATGTGAGGCTGCTGATGACTTCGTTCGGAATGCGGCGTGGGCGGAAGGTTCCATGGTCCACGCAGCCGATGCGGATCTCGCCTTCAGCCAGCAGCGTGCCAACGCCCACGGCGCCGCGCCAGGCGGCCTGCGCGATGTTCATCGACGCGGCGCCGCGCTGGCGCAGTTGCACCGTGATCTGCAACTCGTCGTCCAGCCGCGCCGGCGCGCGGTAGCGCACGCGGGTATCGGTGACGATGAAGATGGCGCCCGTGCGGTCGCGCAAGGCCTGCTGCCCGACACCTAATGCGCGCAGCCACTCGGTTCGCGCACGCTCGAAGAACTTCAGGAAGTTGGCGTAGAAGACCACGCCACCGGCGTCGGTGTCTTCCCAGTACACCCGCACGGGGTGCTGGAAGAGGGCGGGCGTTTCAGCGGGCCTGTCTGCGGGCGTGTCTGCGGGCGTGCTTGCAGGCGTGTTTGCAGGCGTGCGAGCGGGCGTGAGTGAGGTGATGGGCTGCTTCATCGGCGGGCGCGATTATGCCGGCCGCTCCGGGCGCCAGCGCTACGGCATCACCCTTCGATACACCGGGCCCCAGAGCGGGTGGCCGGCTTCAGAGCGGTTGAGCGTGAAGCCCGGGTCGGCGGCCCTGGCGGCGCGGAAGGCGGCCTCGCACGCCGCCAGCCGGTCGCTGGTGCAGGTGATGAAGGCCAGCAGCTTGTGCGCGCTGGCGCGGTCGCGCGCGCTGGCCAGGCTGGCCGCCAGGGCCTTGCGCAGCGCCGCCTCGGCTTGCGGGTACTGGCCGTCGTCGTAGGCGCGGATGCCTTCGACCAGAGCACGTTCACCTGGGCGTTCCATCAGTTCGGCCAGGCCGCTGGGCGACGGCGGGGGCGGCGTGGCGCAACCGGCGAATGCCAGCGTGAAGACGAGGTGCTGGCAGGCCGTCCGCATCGACTTGAAGGCGGCTTTTTTCATGGCGTGAAGCGGTGACGCACCGTCACCGGTTTGTCGGCCGTCACCTGCACCGTGGTGGTGTAGGGCGGGAAGTCAACATTGCGCACAGTGATGGTGTGGCTGCCCTCGGGCAGGGTCAGGCGCGTCAGCGGCGGCGTAGTGCCGGCAGGGTTGCCGTCCACTTCGACCTGGCCCCAGGGGCTGATGGCGAGTTGCAGCGTGCCGCTGGCAGCAGGGGTTGCCGCCATGCTGGCAGCCACAGGGCGCGCGACGCCGGCCGCTGACTTGATGCGGGGCGGCGCTGCGG
>JANNGN010000330.1:0-2400 GCA_031403895.1 Rubrivivax sp.
GTCATCGCTTGGGTGGCGGTTGCAGCCGTGGATGCTATCCACAGGGCCGGACGGGCGGCTGACGGCCGCCAGGATCAGTCGACCAGCAGGCCCTTGGTCTCGATGAAGCGCACCACCTCGGCCAGGCCCTGGTGGGTGCGCAGGTTGCTCATCACATACGGTCGCTTGCCGGCATGGTCGGGCCGCATGCGGGGGGTGTCGGCCTCCATCACCGCCAGGCTGGCGCGCACATGGGGCGCCAGGTCAATCTTGTTGATCACAAACAGGTCACTCTTGGTGATGCCAGGGCCGCCTTTGCGGGGGGATTTTTTCGCCCGCCGCCACATCGATGACGTAGATGGTCAGGTCGCTCAGTTCGGGGCTGAAGGTGGCGGCCAGGTTGTCGCCGCCGGACTCGATGAAGACGATGTCGGCGTCGGGAAACTTCTGTAGCAAACGGTCCACCGCTTCGAGGTTGATCGACGCGTCTTCGCGGATGGCGGTGTGCGGGCAGCCGCCGGTTTCCACGCCCACGATGCGTTCTGCGTCCAGCGCGCCGGCCACGGTGAGCAGGCGCTGGTCTTCCTTGGTGTAGATGTCGTTCGTCACGACCACGATGTCCCAGCGCTCGCGCATCGCTTTGCACAGCATCTCGACCAGCGTCGTCTTGCCCGAACCCACCGGCCCACCGACGCCCACGCGCAACGGCGGCAGGCGCTTGCTGCGGCCGGGGATGTGGTGCAGCGCGCTGGCTTGGTTTGTCATGACCTGAAGAGCCTGGAGTATTGGGTTTCGTGTTGCGCGGACAGGATCGCGAGCATGGGTGCAAAGGCCTGCCAGTCGTCGTCAGGCAGGGCCAGCGCCGTTGCCACCGCTGGCGGGATTTCTTCAGCCAGCCTGAGCAGCATGCGCTGCGCGGCAGCCTGGCCCAGTGGCACGATTTTCATCGCGGCCTGTGCCATGTTCTCGGCCCAGCCCCAGGCAAAGCACAACAGCGCGTCCTGCGCATCGGCGCCTGCGAGCGTGGTGGCCAGCGCGAAGGCGGTGGGCCACAGCGGTGCGGGCTTGAGTGCTGCCAGTGTCAGGATGCGCGCGTCACCACCGTGCGCGCCATTGCGCAGCCAGTCGATGAGTGAGCGGCCCATCTGCTCGGCCTGGGCGCGCTGTTCTGCCGTTTCGCGCGTCTGTTGCAGCCAGCTATTGATGCGCTGAAGGCGCGCGCTGTCGTGTGCTGCCCAGCCCGCACAGGCTTGCGCCAGTGCGGGCAGATCAGCGCGCGCCAGACTCAATTGCAACTGTGCCAGCAGCCAGTCGCCGGCCTGAGCTTCCGTGCGCACCAGGCCGGCTTCGACGGCGGCTTCAAGTCCTTCGGAATAACTGAAACCGCCCACCGGCAGGGCGGGGGAGGCCAGCCACATCAGCTGCAGCCGGGTGGCCGCGCTCGGGCTTTCAGTGATGGTGGTCACCATCGTCGTGGCCGCAGCCGGGGCCATGCACATGCGGTGCAGGTGCTGACGCGGGCTGGATCGGGATGGCGGCGCGCGCGGTCGGGGCGGCTTGGCCGTGGCCAGGAGCGTGATCGTGGACGTGCTCATGCGCGCCCGCTGCGGGCGCATAAGCACCGGCTTCAGGCTCGAAGGCAGCCACCTCTTCGCTCACGATCAGGTGCATCGCGCGCAACATCTCGGCCAGCACATGGTCGGGTTCGAGCTTCAGGTGGTCGGCCTGCAGTTCGAGCTGCACGTGGCGGTTGCCCAGGTGATAGGCGGCGCGCAACAGGTCGAAGGCACTGCCGTGTTCTGCACACGGGCGCACCACCAGCAAGGGTTGCGCTGCCGCCTTGACGACAACGATCGAACCGTCTTCAGCCACCAGTGCATCGCCACCCCGCACGGTGGTGCCGCGTGGCAAAAAGACGCCGAGCGCACGGCCGGCGGAGTCGGTGGCGTCGAAGCGGCTTTTCTGGCGCACATCCCAGTCAAGTTCCACCGTGGTGGCCCGTTTAAGCAGCACGGCGGCCAGTCCGCGTGAACCGGGGATGAGCTTGTTGACGGTGAGCATGGGCCGGCTTGTGGGTGGAGTTGAATCGGGTTAGTATAACTTTCGTTATAACGTTGAGGACACGCCATGACCGCACTCAAACTCACCCAGATCGGCAATTCCGTCGGCGTGATCCTGCCCAAGGAAGTGCTGGCGCGGTTGAAGCTGGAGAAGGGGGATACGGTGTTTGTCACCGACGCGGTGGACGGCATCAAGCTCACACCCTACAGCGCCGACTTCGAAGCCCAGATGACCGCAGCCCGCGAGCCGG
Source organism: Rubrivivax sp. (assembly GCA_031403895.1). GTDB lineage: Bacteria > Pseudomonadota > Gammaproteobacteria > Burkholderiales > Burkholderiaceae_C > Rubrivivax. Next base: position 2,291 of record JANNGN010000330.1, read on the forward strand.
TGGACCGGAAGGTCCGAAAAGGCGACCGCGGTCCGGTTCCACGCCGAGATCGCCTGCTCCCGATCGACGGCCGAGAGCAGCGGCAGCTCGGACACCCTGCGTTGCGCCCC
>JANNGN010000331.1:0-11409 GCA_031403895.1 Rubrivivax sp.
GCCAACCTCTTGCAATGCGCGGCCTGGTACGGCCCGGCGCTGGCGCAGGTGCCGCAAGGCGAACAGCTGCTGACGGTGGGCGCCTTGCCGCTGCACCACATCTTCGGCTTCACGCTCGTCATGCTGCTGGGCCTGCACCTGGGCGGTTGCACCTTGCTCATTCCGAACCCGCACGACACCACCGGCATGCTGAAGGTGCTGGCGCGCCACCGCTTCCACAGCTTTCCGGCCGTCAACACGATCTTCGAGGCGGTGGCGCAGCATGCCGATGTTGACAAGGTTGACTGGCGCTCACTGCGTTTCAGCGTTGGCGGCGCGATGGCGGTGGAGCCGACGACAGCGCTGCTCTGGGCGCTGAAGACCGGCAGCATCATCTGCCAGGGTTATGGCCTCACCGAAGCCGGCCCGGCCGTGACCTGCAACCCGGTCGATGCGACGGTCTTCAGCGGCCACATCGGGCTGCCGCTGCCCGGCACCGACCTCATCCTGGTGGACGACGATGGCCTGCCCGTGCCTGCCGGCGCGCGCGGCGAGATTGCCGTCCGCGGGCCGCAGGTGATGGCCGGCTACTGGCAGCGGCCCGAGGACACCGCGCGCGTCATGACCGCCAGCGGCCACCTGCGCACGGGCGACATCGGCGCCATCGACGACAGCGGCGCGCTGCACCTGCTGGACCGCAAGAAAGACCTCATCTTCGTCAGCGGCTTCAACGTCTATCCGAACGAGATCGAAGACCTGATCACGCAAATGCCTGGCGTGCGCGACTGCGCCGCCGTCAGCATGCCCGACGCCAAGGCCGGAGAAGCCGTGAAAGTGGTGCTGGTGAAGTCAGACCCCGGCAGCGCCAGCCCCAGCGAAGCCGAGGTGCGGGCCTATTGCGAAGCGCACCTGATCGGCTACAAACGCCCGAAGGTGGTGGAGTTTCGGCTTGAGCTGCCGCGCACGCCGGTGGGCAAGGTGTTGCGGCGCAGTTTGAGGTGATCCCCCGGATCGACCTGCGCTCGCTTCCCCCCAGGGGGCGCCGCTGGCGGCCCGGCGAAGCCGGTTCCGCGGCGGATGCTGGGTCGCGGTGCGGGAGAATCGCGCAACTCTTTTCGCAACACGCGCCGCGCAACCATGAAACTGCTGCCCCCTATCCACGAACTGCGGGCTTCGCTCACGGCGCCCAGCGCGCATGAAGCGTTGATGCGGCAGGTGCAACAGGCTGCCGACTCGGCGGCGGCGGCGCACGTCTTCACCGCTCGCTTCAACGATGAAGCGCTGGCCGCCGCGCGCCGTGCCGACACGCTGCGGGCGCGCGGCGCGGCGCTGCCGCCACTGGCCGGCCTGCCGGTGACAGTGAAGGACCTCTACGACATTGCCGGGCGCACCACGATGGCCGGGTCGGTGTTGCGCGCGGGCCGGCCTGTTGCGACGCAAGACGCCACCGCCGTGGCGCGGCTGCGCGCGGCCGGTGCGGCGATCACCGGCCTGACCACCATGAGCGAGTTCGCATTTTCTGGCGTCGGCATCAACCCGCACCACGGCACGCCGCGCAACCCCTGCGACGCGGCGGTGGCGCGCATTCCGGGCGGCTCGTCATCGGGCGCTGCGGTGTCGGTGGCGCTCGGGCTGGCGGTGGCCGGGCTGGGTTCGGACACCGGCGGCTCGATCCGCATTCCGGCCGCGCTGTGCGGCCTGGTGGGCTTCAAGAACACGCAGGCGCGCACGCCGCTTGAGGGCGCCTTCCCGCTGTCGTTCACGCTCGACACGGTGTGCGCAATGGCGCGCACGGTGGCCGACTGCCTGCTGGTGGACGGCGTGCTGTCTGCAGCGCCGCTGACAGTGGTGCCACGCAGCCTGGCTGGCGCGCGGCTGGCGCTGCCGCAGACGCTGATGCTCGACGCGCTGCAGCCGGCCGTGGCCACGGCTTTCGAGCGCACGCTGTCGCGGCTGTCGGCGGCGGGCGCGCAGATCGTGCCGCTGGCGCTGCGCGAGCTGGCCGAGATATCGCAGATCAACGCACCGGGCGGCTTTTCGGCCGTCGAGGCGTGGGCCACGCACCGGCATGACATGCAGAGCCAGCGCCAGCGCTTTGACCCGCGCGTGGCGATGCGCGTGGCGCTGGGGGATGGCGTGAGCGCGGCGGACTACATCACGATGGTGCAGCGCCGGCAGGACTGGATGCGCCGCATGCAGCGCCTGCTGGCGGGCTTCGACGCGCTCATCAGCCCCACGGTGCCGATCGTGGCGCCGCCCATCGCCGACTTGCTGCACAACGATGAAGCGTTCTTCAAGGCTAACGGTCAATTGCTGCGCAATACCTTTGCCATCAACTTTCTCGACGGTTGCGCCTTCACGCTGCCTTGCCACGCGGCGGGCGAACTGCCGGTGGGCCTGATGCTGTCGGCGCCCGCCGGGCACGACGCAGCGCTGTCGGGTCTGGCGCTGGCCGTGGAAGCCGCGCTGAGCCACTGAGCCGCCGAGCCGCCCATGACGACGCGCCTCTTCGTGCCCGAAGCCCTGGTCGCTGGCAGCGAACTGCCGCTGCCTGAGGGCGCAGCACGCCACGCCATGGTGCGGCGGGTGCAGCCGGGCCACACGCTGACGCTCTTCGACGGCCGGGGCTGTGACTGGCCTGCCGTGGTGCTGACTGTTGGCCGCCACAGCGTCAGCGTGCGCGTGGGCGCGCCGCAGACGGTGCAGCGCGAGCTGGCGCTGCACGTCACGCTGGCGATCGCGATGCCGGCGAATGAACGCATGGACGTGCTCGTTGAAAAGGCGACCGAACTGGGCGTGGCGGTGATCCAGCCGCTGCACAGTGAACGCTCGGTGCTGCGCCTGTCTGGCGAGCGCGCCGAACGCAAACGCACGCATTGGCAGGCCGTCGCCCAGGCCGCGTGTGAACAGTGCGGCCGCGCGGTGCTGCCGCAGGTGGCGCCGGCGCAGGACTGGCAAGACTGGCTGCGTGCCGTGGCGGCCCAACCCGGCCACGGCGCGCGCTGGCTGCTGAGCCTGCAGCCGGGGGCGTTGCCAGTCTCAGCACTCGGGCTGCCCGCCGCCACGCTGTGTACGCTGAGCGGCCCGGAAGGTGGCCTCACGGCCGATGAAGAAGAGGCGGCGCGCGCGGCTGGCTTCGTGGCTGTCAATCTGGGCCCGCGTGTGCTGCGCGCCGAGACCGCACCGCTGGCGGTGCTGGCCTGGGCCGCGCTCAGTGGCTCAACGAACGGCCCCATGCCGGAGCATGGGTAACCACTTCGCGTTGTGACCGACACTGGCGCGCGCACAGAATCCGTGTCCCCTTCGCACACCACATTCAGGAGAAGTTCCATGGGCCTGCTCGACGCCGTCATCGGCGCACTCGGTCAATCACAGGGCGGCGCCAGCAGCGGCAGCCAGGCGGACCTGATCGGTTCCATCGTCAGCATGCTGGGTCAAGACAGTGGTCAAGGCAGCGGTCAAGGCGGCCAGGGCGGCGTGCTCGGTGGCATCGGCGGCATCGGCGGCCTCATTGGCCTGGTTGCCAGGATGCAGCAAAGCGGCCTCGGCGATGTCGCCAAGTCCTGGATCAGCAGCGGCCAGAACCAGCCCATCTCGCCCGACCAGCTGAGTGGCGTGCTCGGCAACGACACCGTCTCCAGCATGGCGCAGCAGCTGGGGCTGAACCAGGTTGACCTGCTCGGCCAGCTGAGCCAGATGCTGCCGCAAGTGGTGGACAAGCTGACGCCGCAGGGTGAGATTCCGCAGGGCGACATCGGCGGCATGCTCGGTGGTTTGCTGGGCGGCCAGGGCGGCCAGACAGGCGCCCAAGGTGGCGGTCTGGGCGACCTGGCCGGCATGCTGGGCGGGCTGCTGAACAAGCGCTGAAATCAGGTGGTTTTCACGCCACCCGGCGCCCGAATTCAGGGTCGATGCGCACCCTGGCCGCAGCGACAAAACTCGGCAGCGTCGCGATGCACCCCCAGATGAAAAACTGCGTGTAGCCAAGCTGGCTTTGCAGCCAGCCGGCCCACATGCCGGGCAGCATCATGCCGAGTGCCATGAAGCCGGTACACAGCGCGTAATGTGCAGTTTTGTGCGCGGTCTTTTGCAGCGCCGAGCCGTCCGCACTTGCGCCCGAACCACCCGCCACCATCAACATGAACACCATGTACGCGGTGAAGCCGAAGCCGTAGCCGAACTGCTCCACCGCCAGTGCCGCGCTCACGACCCACACGCTGGTGGGTTGGGTCACCGCCAACAGCACAAAAAGCAGATTCGGCGCGTGCATGCAGATCATCAACGGCCACAGCAGTTTCTTCAGCCCGCCGCGTGAGATGACCCAGCCGCCCAGCAAGCCGCCGAGCGTGAGCGCGATCACGCCCACCGTGCCGTAGGCGATGCCCACATCCTGCGTCCGCAGGCCCAGGCCACCGGCAGCGCGCGCATCCAGCAGGAACGGCGTGACGAGCTTGAGCAACTGCGCTTCGGCGAAGCGGTACAGCAGCAGGAAGGCCAGGATGCGGCCGATGTCAGCCTGCCTGAAAAAGACCGCAAAGACCTTGAAGAAATCGGCCCGGAAGGTGGCGCTGCGCGGCACGGGGCCGTCACTGGCGGGTTGCGGCAACGCCCACCAATGCAAGAGTGCAGCGGCCGCGAACAGACCCGCCAGCAGCCAGAACACCCACGTCCAGGCCAGCACCACGCTGCCCTGGCTTTCAGCCAGCCAGCCCGCCAGATAGACCAGCCCGCCCTGCCCGCCGAGCATGCTGAGCCGGTAGAAGGTGCTGCGCACGCCGACGAATGCAGCCTGCTTGTGCTGCTGCAGCGCCAGCATGTAAAAGCCATCGGCGGCGATGTCGTGCGTGGCAGATGCAAAGGCCATCAACCAGAACATCGCCAGCGTCAGCTGCAGGAACTTCGGCCCCGGCAGCGTCAGCGCCACCAGCGCGAATGCCACGCCGACCGCGAACTGCAGGGCGACGATCCAGCGGCGCTTGGTGCCGAGCAAGTCCACGAGCGGGCTCCACACAGGCTTGATGACCCACGGCAAATAAAGCCAGCTCGTGTAGAGCGCGATCTCGGTGTTGCTGACGCCCAGGTTCTTGTACATCACGACGCTCAGCGTCATCACCACCACATAGGGCAGGCCCTGGGCGAAGTACAGCGTGGGGATCCAGCGCCAGGGTGATGCAGCGGCCATGGCGCGATGTTCACATGGATGGGCGGGGCCGCAACCGCGCGCTGCGCCGAGGGCAAGGTGTCGTCAGCGTGGCGCAATCGCCGCGTCCATTGGTTATCCCCGATGGGCCGGGTTGCGCGTGACAGCAACACTGTGAGGGCCTGTTTTTAGCAGTGCGTGAGTCAGGGCACACCGCGCAGCCACGCGCACGCTGCGCCGCAGCCAACAACACGCGTCGATACATCACCCCGAGGAGAACCCGCATGAAGTTAAGAGCACTGGTCGGCAGCCTGGCGCTGGTCGGCCTGGCATCGCACGCGCTGGCCCAGGACGCCACACAACGCATCACCATCACCGGCTCGAGCATCAAGCGCATCGCGGCCGAAGGCGCGTTGCCGGTGCAGGTGATCTCGCGCGCCGAGCTTGAACGCCAGGGCATCGCCAGCGCCGAGCAGCTGATCATGCAGCTCAACATCAACGGCAACGGTCTCGACAACCTGGCCGGCAATGCCGACGTGGTGGACGGTGCAGCGCGTGGCAACAACGGCGCCACCAGCGCCAACCTGCGTGGCCAGGGCAGCAACGCCACGCTGATCCTGCTGAACGGCCGGCGCGTGGCCGCGCACGGCCTGAACGGCGGCACGGTGGACCTGAACCAGATTCCCTTTGCCGCCATCGAGCGCATCGAAATCCTGAAGGACGGCGCCAGCGCCATCTACGGCACCGACGCCATTGGCGGCGTCATCAACTTCATCCTGCGCACCAACTACAGCGGCCTCACCGTCAACACGTTGATCGACGTGCCGCAGGGCAAGGGCGGCCAGATTTACGGCGCTGCGGTGACGGGCGGCTTCGGCGACCTCGACCGGCAGGGCTTCAACTTCCTGGTGTCGCTGTCAGTGCAGGACAACAAGATCCTGCGCGGCGACCAGCGCGGCTTTGTCAGCGCCTATCAGCCCGACCGCGGCGTCTCGCCCGACACCCGGGGCGCGCCGATTGCCACCGTGTTTGCCATCAACCAGCTCTACTCCGCAATCAGCCTCAACAACACCACGGGCCGCGCCACCGGTCCGCTGGATTTTGAGACGCCGGGCCTGCGCGTCAACGGCATCAACGTGCTCGACCTGCCGGGCCAGGCGGGTTGCAGTTCAGTTGATGGCATGAGCCCCTACCAGGAGGCGCTGTGGGCGGCGCCGGCCTCGAAGTACGGCTGCGCCTGGGACACCGGCCGCGCCGCCGTCATCCAGCAGCCGGTGCGCAACACGAGCCTGGTGTCACGCCTGACCTTCAAGCTCGGCGCGCACCAGCTGTTTGCCGAAGCGGTGATGGGCAAGTCCGAGTCGGCGAAGAGCTTCTCGCCGAACCAGATCAGCAGCGTGGGCCGCGCCAGTGCCACGACGACGGTTGACCCAACCATCGCCCTGCCCAACGGCACCCGTGTCACGAACCCGTTCTACAACCTGGCTTACCCCGCCACCGGCAGCTCGTACACCGAAATCTTTGACAAGCTGGCCGCTGCATTTCCGTTGATTGCCCCAAACCGCGGGCAGCCACTGGCCTTTCGCTGGCGCTGTTTGCCCTGCGGCAACCGCGAGCTGAGCACCCAATCCGACACCTCGCGCTTCATGCTCGGCGCTGAAGGCACGCTGCCCTTCACGGCCGATTGGGACTACCGCGTTGGCTTCAGCCAGGCCACCAGCAAATCCAGTTCCGATATTGGCAGCGGCTACCACTACTCGGTGCCCTTTGCCGCGCTCATCAACACCGGCGTGCTGAACCCCTTCTCGCTGACGCAGACGCCGCAGGCGGTTGCCGCACTGCAAGCCATCGAGGCGCGCGGCATCACGCTGTATGGCGGCAAGTTCACGATGCAGCAGTCCGACCTCACCGTCTCGGGCCCGGTCTTCAAGCTGCCGGGCGGCATGGCGATGGCCGCCGTGGGCGTGGACGTGCGCACCGAAAAGTACCAGTTCGACGGCGACCAGCGCGCAAACGCCAACACCGTGGGCGCGCTCATCTTCAACGTGCCTTTCGACAACGCGCTGGCCACCGCCGGCACGCTCAAGCGCGACATCAAGGCCGTCTTCACCGAAGTTGCGCTGCCGGTGTGGAAGGGTCTGGAAATCACCGGTGCGGTGCGCCAGGACGACTACACCGGCTTTGGTGCCACCACGAATCCGAAAGTGTCGCTGCGCTATGCGCCGGTGGACAGCTTTCTGGTGCGCGGCGCCTACAGCACGGGTTTTCGCGTGCCCACCTTCAAGCAGATGTTCGACCCGACCACGCAGTCCACTTATGTCGGTGCCGACTTCACCGACCCCGCCACCTGCCCGACGCGCACGGTGTCGGCGCTGCCGGGCTGCACGTCGATCACGCCCACCATCTTCTTCGGCGGCAAGGCCACGCTCGACCCCGAAGAAGCCAAGATGAAGAGCCTGGGCTTCGTGTACCAGCCCAACCCCGACCTCATCTTCAACCTCGACTGGTGGGACATCAACCGCAAGGGCGCCATCCAGTCCTTCGGCCTCACGGTGCTGGCCGCCAACTACCTGCTGTTCCCGCAGAATTTCTTCCGCGACGCCAGCGGCGCGTTGGTGGCCGTGGACACCCGCTTTGTCAACGCCGGTGAAACCATCACCAAGGGCCTGGAATTCGGCGTGCGCGCGGGCTTCCAGGCCGGCGGTGCGCGCTGGACGACGGGCCTCGACGTGTCGTACCTGCTGGAAAAGCGCTCGCGCCTGATCGCCAGCGCGCCCTTCAGCGGCAGTGAAGTGGGCGTGTTCACGCGCGCCGGTGACCTGGGCGTGCGCTGGAAGCACACCGCGTTCATCACACGTTCGGTGGGCGACTGGTCCGGCACGCTGACGCAGATTTATCGCAGCGGCTACGCCGACCACGTCATCAGCGGCGTCGCCAACGGCACCGTGGTGCCCGCCAACTGGAACCCCAACGTCAAGCCCTACGAAGTCTTCAATCTGAGCGTGGGGTACAGCGGCATCAAGAACCTGGCCATCATTGCCGGCGTGAAGAACCTGTTCAACGAAGACCCACCATTCAGCGTCACTTACGACACCAACACCGGCGCCGGCAGTAGCTGGGAGCCGCGTGTCGCTGACCCGCGTGGCCGCGCCTACACATTGCGCCTGGAGTACAAGTTCTTCTGATTCTTCCCGCCGCCCAGGAAGGGGCCTCTGCGGAGGCCTCTTTTGGTTTCCGTAGAGAACGCCCGCCTTGTTCACCCTGCTGCTGAAAAAACTTGGCCACCTGGTGCCCACGCTGCTGGGCGTCACGCTGGTGGCCTTTGCGCTGATCCGGCTCATCCCCGGCGACCCGATCGAGATCATGGTCGGTGAAAGGCGGCTCGACCCCGCCGCCCACGCCGCACTGATGCAGCAGATGGGCCTGGACCAGCCGCTACCCGTGCAATATCTGCGTTATGTGGGGCAACTGCTGCAGGGTGACCTCGGCAACTCACTCGTCACGCGCGAGCCGGTGGCCGATGAATTCAAGGTGCTGTTCCCGGCCACCATCGAACTCGCCGGCACCGCGCTCTTGCTGGCGCTGGGGCTGGGCCTGCCGCTGGGCATAACCGCGGCGCTCAAGCGCGGCTCGCTCTTCGACCAGGCGGTGATGACCGTGGCCACCGTCGGCAACAGCATGCCGGTGTTCTGGTGGGGCCTGATCCTGATCATGTTCTTCAGCGTCGGCCTGCAGTGGACGCCGGTGAGCGGGCGTGTCGGCATCGAATTCGACGTGCCCTTCGTCAGCGGCTTCATGCTCATCGACAGTGCGCTGGCTAACTTGGGTGGTGAGGAGCCCGGCGCCTTTGTCTCGGCGCTCCTGCACCTGGTGCTGCCGGCCGTGGTGCTGGGCACGATTCCGATGGCTGTGATTGCGCGCATGACGCGCTCGTCGATGCTTGAAGTGCTGCGCGAGGACTACATGCGCACCGCCCGCGCCAAGGGGCTGAGCCCAGCGCGCGTGGTGGTGGTGCATGGCCTGCGCAATGCGCTGATCCCGGTCGTCACCGTGCTTGGCCTGCAGGTGGGCAGCCTGCTCGGCGGCGCGGTGCTGACGGAGACGATCTTCTCCTGGCCCGGCATCGGCAAGTGGCTCATCGACGCCATCGGCCGGCGCGACTACCCGGTGGTGCAGGCCGGCATCCTGATCTCGGCGCTGATCTTCATCGGCGTGAATCTGCTGGTGGACCTGCTGTATGGGGTGGTGAATCCACGCCTGCGAGGCACCCACTGACCGTGCAGGCAGTGCTGTCAACGACAGCATTGCTATCATCGATTCTCATCACGCTTCGGAACGGACCCGCACCATGGCCACACTCACCATCCGCGACCTCGATGAAGGCCTGAAGCACAGCCTGCGACTGCGCGCTGCGGGTCACCGCCGCAGCATGGAAGAAGAGGTGCGGCAGATCCTGCGCCAGGCCTTGCAGGGCGACAGCGCGGCGCCGCAGCAAGACTTGGCTTCGCGCATCCGCGCGCGGGTGGCAGCCGTGGGAGGGGTTGAGCTGCGAATCGCGCCGCGCGAACCGGCGCGCGAGCCGCCCGACCTGAGCGCCCTGGTGCGGCCACGCAAACAGGCGCGGGGCGCTGCGTGAACATGGTGCTGGACACTAATGTGGTGTCCGAGCTGATGCGGGCGCGCCCCGCGCCTGCTGTCACCGCCTGGGTCGATGCACGTGCCAATGCCAGCCTGTGGATCACCAGCGTGACGCAGGCCGAGATGTGGCTTGGCGCAAGGGTGCTGCGGCCGGGCAAGAAGCGACAGGCGCTGGAAGACATGCTGAGACTGATCTTTGACGACGACTTTGCCGGGCGCATCTGGCCGTTTGACACCGCCGCAGCCAACGCCTATGCAGACATCCTGAGCCAGCGCCGCGCCATCGGGCGCCCGATGTCGCAATTTGACGGCCAGATCGCCGCCATCGCCAGCGTTCACGGCGCGGCGGTAGCCACGCGCAATGTGGCCGACTTTGAAGGCTGCGGGCTCTTGATTCACAACCCCTGGCTGTCGATCCCGACGCCTTGACGGCGCCTTGAACATGGCCGCCTCGCAGCCCGCCAGCCCGAAGTCCGCGCCCGCGTCCACTGATGCCGGCGCACCCACGCCTTGGCACGAGTTCACGACCGCGTTCGCCAGCAACCTGGGCGCGCTGTTGGCGTTTTTCGTCTTCGCCGCCGTCGCCGCTGGCGCCCTGCTCGCCCCCTGGCTGGCGCCGCACGACCCGGTGCAGCAGTTCCGCGACGCCATGCTCACGCCGCCGTGGTGGCAAGCGGATGGCCTGGCGCAGTTTCCGCTGGGCACTGATGAGCTCGGCCGCTGCATCCTGAGCCGGCTGCTTTACGGCGCGCGCATCTCGCTGATGATCGGCGCAGCGTCAGTGCTGCTGGCCCTGGTGCCGGGCGTGGCGCTTGGCCTGCTGGCCGCCTTCCATGCAAAGTGGCTCTCGCCCACGATCATGCGGCTGATGGACATCCTGCTCGCGCTGCCCGGTTTGCTGCTGGCCATCTGCGTCATCACGATCCTGGGCCCGGGCCTCGTCAACACCGTGATCGCCATCGCCATCGGCGCGCTGCCGGGTTATGTGCGGCTGGTGCGCGGCTCGGCACTGGCCGAGAAGGGGCGCGACTACGTCACCGCCAGCCGCGTGGCCGGTGCCAGTACTGCGCGGCTGATGTTCAGTACCGTGCTGCCCAACTGCCTGGCGCCGTTGATCGTCAATGCGACGTTGTCTTTCAGTTCCGCCATCCTGGAAACTGCGGCGTTAGGTTTCCTGGGCCTGGGTGTGCAGCCGCCCCTGCCCGAGTGGGGCAGCATGCTCAGCGCAGCGCGTGACTACATCGAGCGTGCGCCCTGGGTGGTGACGATGCCGGGGCTGACGATATTGACCACGGTGCTGGCCATCAACCTGATGGGCGACGGGCTGCGCGATGCGCTGGACCCGAAGTTGCGGCAGGCTTCATGACGCCAGACATGACGCCAGACATGCCGCCACTGCTGGAGATCAAGAACCTGCGCGTCAGCTTCGGCGGCTTCACTGCCGTCGATGGCGTGGACCTGCAAGTACGCAGCGGCGAACTGCTGGGCATCGTCGGTGAATCGGGCTCGGGCAAGAGTGTCGCGATGCTGGCCTTGATGGGCCTCATCGACGCGCCCGGTGTCGTCAGCGCCGACGTCCTGCGCTTTGACGGCCACGAGCTGCTGGCGATGAACGCGGCCGCGCGCCGCCACATCATCGGCAAAGACATAAC